>JAIRTD010000188.1 GCA_031255115.1 Spirochaetaceae bacterium
GGAACGCCGGCATAGCCCAGGGCGCAGAGCACCCGTCCCCAGTTGGCGTCAGCGCCAAAACAGGCTGCCTTAACAAGGCTTGAGGAAACCACTGATTTGGCAAGGATTTCCGCCTCGGCCTCGCTCCCCGCGCCAGAAACCTTGACGCTAACAAGCCTGGTGGCCCCTTCGCCGTCCCGCGCCATGGCCCTGGCAAGTTCCATACAGAGAAAGCTCAAGGCATCCTCAAAGGCCGCGTAGGAAGGGCCTTCCCCGCTGATTAGGTCGTTTCCCGCGGCGCCGTTGGCCAGGACAAGAACCATGTCATTGGTGGAAGTATCGCCGTCCACGCTGACCCGGTTAAAGGAAAGCCCCACGGCTTTTTTCAGGGCCCGGTCAAGAAATTCCTTTTGTATGGCGCAGTCAGTGGTTATAAAACAGAGCATGGTCGCCATATTGGGGTGTATCATGCCCGAACCCTTGACCATGGCGCCAAGGCGCACGGTTTTTCCTGAGATTTCACATTCCACGGCAATATCCTTGCGCCGCGTATCGGTGGTCATGATAGCTTCCAGGGCGGCGTCATGTCCCGCCTGGTCATTGTGCAGTGAATTTACCAGGGTGGGTATTGCCGCCTCTATTCTTTCTATGGGAAGCGGAACGCCGATAACCCCGGTGGAGGCAACGGCAAAATCCCTGGGACCCAGGGCAAATTCATCGGCAGCAAGGGCGGCCATGCGTCTTGCCGCCTGTATTCCCGCCTCGCCGGTACAGGCGTTGGCATTGCCTGAGTTGGCGATGACCCCGTGCAGCCGCCCCCGCGCAAGGTGTTCCATGCTGACCAGAACACTCGCCGCCTTAACCAGATTCGTGGTAAACAGCGCCGAGGCGGTACAGGTTTTTTCTGAGTAAATCAGACCCAGGTCCCGCTTTGTAGACGAGGCCTTGACACCACACCATACGCCACCGGCGCGGAAACCCCTGGCCGCGCATACACCGCCGCTGATCGCTTTCATAGTCTCTCCCCAACAGGCGGCGCGAACCGCCATTGCTCACATAGTACCATAAAATGGTAAGAAAAGCTCCTAAAACGCCGCCGGAGCCGCGCCAAGCCCTAAACGCTCGTCAAATCCAAAGATGATGTTCATATTTTGAAGCGCCTGACCGGCGGCGCCCTTGACCATATTGTCTATGGCGCTGACCACAATAAGGGTGGACCCGGTCTGGTCCAGGTGTACAGAAATATCGCAGTAATTGGACTGCCTGACCCCCCTGGTTGACGCGGTGGCCCCCGAAGGAAGCACCCGGACAAACGGTTCGTCCTGGTAGAAGGCGGCGTAAAGCTCCCTGATTTCGTCCGCCCGCTGCAGAATTTCCTTTGACGGCGGCAAATCAGTGGAATTCCCCCCGGGCGGCGCTGTCAGGGCTGCCAGAGGTATATACACCGTACTCAATATGCCCCGGTTCATCGGCGCAAGGTGGGGGGTAAACACAAGCCGAACCGGGCGGCCCGCCATTTTTGATAAATTCCGGCTGATTTCGGGTATATGCCTGTGGGCGCCAACCTTGTATGGGGACAGAGCTTCGGAACATTCAGGAAAATGAAAGGCCCGGGAAAGCTCCCTGCCGCCGCCGGTTACCCCGGACGCGGCGTCGACAATAATCGCCCCCTCCCCGGCAAGGCCTTTGGCAAGACCGGGATACGAAGCCAGAGAAGCGCCGGTGGGATAACAGCCGGGATTGCCGATAATCACCGGCCCTTTAGAAGCAAGTTCCTGTATGCGGCGGCGGTTTAGCTCGGGAAGCCCGTAAACCGAATGTTCCCGCAGGCCGGGGTCGGCATAGGGCTTGCCGTACCAGGCGCTGTAAACACCCTCGTCATCGTCAAAACGGAAATCAGCGGATAAATCAATGTAGGGAATCCCCCTTTTAAGGGCCGCGCCGGCATAGGGTTCGCCTACGCCGCTGGGCAGGGCCGCAAAAACGCAATCGCTTTTTGCGATGGCCGCTTCGGGACTGACCAGGACCGCCGAAACCCGGCAGCGCAAATTGGGGTATATATCTTCAATGCGTTCACCAGCATGGGAACTGGACGCAAGAATCAGCGTCCCGGCCTCAGGATGGCCCAGAAGCAGCCTGATTAGTTCGGCGCCGGCATAACCGGTGGCGCCGATGATGCCTATAGTCACCGAAAACCTCCTCAATACCTGAACCGGTCCAAAAATTGAAGTTTTGGAACAGCCTCATATATCTGAATTGCATAATTATGTACTTGTGTCAATAGTTCGAAAGAACCGTAATCGTGTTCCGTTTATTTTTTGCCAAAAAATCCACCGGATACCGAAAAACCACCCATTAATTAAATATTTATCCATTAAAAATGAATATTTATTCGATATATAGGCGAATTTTACTTGACAGAGGTAAAAAAAATTTGGAATATTTATGCAGTACATGCAAAGGGAGTATACTATGATGACCCAGACAGCACCGTTAGCGGCTCTGGAAAAAACAGAGGACGCCTTTATTGAGCAGGAAGATGACGCCATGTTCCATTCAGGAAAAGTCTACTGCGCAAACTGTATTCATTGTAAACTCGTGCCGTCAGTTCAGAATGATGAAGGTCTTTATGTCCTGCGGATACGCTGCGACGCGGGTAAATGGAAAAAGAAACTCGGGCAGGAAAAAATATACAAATACTGTACCATTACCCGGCGTTATCTTGACGCCTGTGATGCCTATGACGCTATGGGCGACACCCGGGCCTTTATGCGGGACCTCAAGAAAACCCTGCCCAGCAAGGACCTGTACTATTCGCCCTGCGAAACATCGGCGCCCTGTACGCCATAGACTGCCAGCCAAACAGGCGGCTTACTTGCCGGCAGCGCTTTTATATGGTATAAAATTCTCATGTATACGAATCGCATTATAGCGCTGTTTTGCGCTGCCCTCGCTTTTTTTACGTTGGCATCCTGCGCCTCCGGGCCGGTAAATGTCCCGCTTGACATGCCGCCGGCAAAAATCATCCAACTGGCCCAGGAAGCAACCGACAGAAACCGGTATAACCAGGCCCTCCAGTATTACCAGGTTATTCTTGAACGCTACTCCCACGATATAGATCTGGTCATGGCCGCGGAATACGAAATCGCCTTTCTGCATTACAAGCAGAAAAAATATGGCGAAGCAAAAGAGGAGTTTACCGCCCTGCTCGCCCGTTACAACACCACCGATGCGGAACTTCTCCCGCCCCAGTACAAAATCCTTGCCGAAAAGGTCCTGCCCCGCATTGAGGAAAAACTTATCCAGAAGCCTGAACCGGCCCTGCCAAGCGATTATACCCCACAGATTTAAGCTTGCAGGAATAAATTGTACTGTCGGGTAGTACTGGCGCATACCGTACAGCCCCATAACTTGTTTTTAAGGAGGAAGCTATGAAAATTATCGCCAGTGTCTTGATTTGTGTTATGGTAATGGGCTGTTCCACTACCAGCAAGGTGAATATCAGGACCAATGTCCCCGGAGCTTCGGTGGTGGTAGATGGAAGAGATATTGGACAGACACCCCTCGAGAGCATAGAAATAAAAAACAAGTCAGAAGGTTATCGGGTGATCATCGAAAAAGAAGGCTATGAAACCTATACGGGCACTTTGGCAAAAGAAACCAAAGCCGGTCCAATGGCCGCTGTTATCATTGGCTATGCTTTTTGCTGGGCGCTCCTGCCCGCGCTTTTGTTGTTGTACATACCGTATGTGGACGGCCCGACCTCGGATCAGTATTTTGTCTTAAAGGAAGTCCCTCAATCGTAAAACCTGCCCTATTGGGGTAGTATGATGGCGTTTACCTTGAGACCCCGTTCCGCTACCGCCCGGTCTACCATGTCCTTGGAGACATTGCCCCGCTGGCGGTGATGGGGAGGGGCGTCGCCGACGAGTATGATAAGTTTATCGTCCGCTTCCCAGGGGAATTTGACCGCCGCCTCGTAGAGGGCTTCGTAGACCGCTTCGGGTATGTCCCTGCCTCCTGAAACAGTAATGGCGTTGAGGACACGCTGGAAATCATCAAAGTCGCCGGTAAAGGGAATAATCCTGTTGAGATAATCTTCAAAATAATCCTTGTACAGTACCATGCCTATTCTGAAGCGGGAATATTTACCGATGATGTCCCTGAGCATGGGGATGAGCATGAGGCGTACCGAGTCTATGTCGTCCTTCATGCTGCTGGTGGTGTCAAGGCAGAGTACCAGGTCAAGGGTATCCCCGCCGGCGTCGTCCAGTATGGATTTAATCTTGTCCACCAGGTCGCTGGGACCCATAGACCAGGCAAGGGTGCCGCTGGCGGCTATTTCGGTAAAGGCGTCGACCGTATCCTGCATAAAATTCCCTTCGGGAGGGCCTTCCAGGGGGCGTTGTACGACGCTGACTGTAAAGGGATTATCCCTAAAGGCCCCCCTATAGTCCCCGTAGGGAAGGGTAAAGGCCCGTATGTTAAGATAGGTCCCGTCTACCACATAGAGTTCGCTGCTTCTTGTCCAGGGATACCCGTATATCAGTATATGGGGTATGTAAATATGAAAGGCTTCGCCGAATTGGGTGTCAGGTTCGGGGCTTGAGTCTATGAGGGACCAGATGCCGCTTTCTTTTGGAATGGGAACCTCGTTAAGAAGCCGCGGTTCGTCTCCGTTTACTTCGTTCCAGTCTTTTGCCCGGTAAGCGTAATTATCGGCGCTGAGGGAAGGGTCCCTGGTTGATTCGGTAATGAGAACCGAGGCTATACCTGCCTTTTTGCGGATAAAGAGATGAAAACCGCCGTCGGCCCGCTGTTCTATCCTGAGGTCTTCGGGGGCTATGCTTAAATCCTGGGCAAAAAGGGCCCCGCCAAGGCAAAAAAGAACCAAAACAGGCAAAAAAACTTTCTGATTCATACTTTTACTATCGGTTCAATTGCATGTACGGTTTACCGTTACCCTGGATTGCGCCGGCCTTCCAAGCGCCGGCGGCAGGGCGGGGATTTGGTTTGGCCTAAAGAACCTGCTTGCCGGTTCGTGGGAGGCGCCGATTGCTGGGGGGTAGGCGCAGACCAGGGCTGCGCCGGAGGGGGGCCGGAAGCTGGCCTCGGCGGGAGTTTTGCGGAGCAAAACTCCAAAACAAAAAAATGCGAAGCGTTTTTTTTGTTAGGAAACAGGCCCCCCTTTTTGGGGAAGTGTCTTGTCTTTTGGCGGCGCTTCTCCTACACTGGCAGGGTGAATATTATTCTTTTTGAGGCTGAGGAACTTGGGAGGCCGCTTTCGCGCAGGGATGAGCGGGCTATTCATCTGCTCAAGGTGCTGCACAAGAGGGCCGGTGATGTGTTTGACGCCGGGGTGCTTGGCGGGCAGACGGGGACGGGGTATATCGAGGCGATTGGCAGGGATGGTTCTGTTCGTTATGCGCTAGACTTGAAGGATGATCCGCCGCCGCGGCATGCGATTCGGCTTGCGCTTGGGTTTCCGCGGCCGATACAGCTTCGGCGTATTCTCAGGGATCTTTCCAATTTTGGTATAGAGGCGATTGATCTTTTTGGGTGTGATCTGGGCGAAAAGAGTTACCGGGATACGCGGCTTCTCGATGATGGCGGGGCGCGGCAGGCTCTTGTTGAGGGGGCGGTTCAGGCCAGGGATACGGGGCTTCCCGGGCTTGCCGCTTTTTCCTGTCTTGATGAATGGCTTGGGCTTAGGCCCTGGGCAAAGGGCGGGGGGGCGTGGACGCCGCTGCCGCTGCTTATTGCGCCTGACAATGTGCGGCCTGAAGGGGCTTTTGTTCATCTTGCCCCGGCGAGGCGGCCTATGGTGCTGGCTATTGGTTGTGAGCGGGGCTGGTCTGACCGGGAGCGGGATCTGCTTGAGGCGGCGGGTTTTTTGCGGCTTTCGCTGGGCAGCCGGGCGCTCAAGACTGAGACTGCCTGTATAGCCGCGCTTGTGCTGGCTCTGGAAAAATCTGGCGGTCTCGGATAATATGGTGTTATGAATCAGGACCAGGTTAAAACGATGCTGCTCTCTATCGAAGACGCTCCCCTTGATTTTTCCGTTATCTTTTCGGGCAAGAAGAGTAAAAAGGTCAATGGTCTTTACAAGGTTGAAAGCAGAGAAATTATTCTGCACAATAGAAATTTTTCGCCTAACGAAGAAAATCTGTTGATCTATACGGCTATTCATGAATACGCCCATCATCTTCACGCTTGCGCAAAAAAGGGGACGCTTCCTTTACGGGCCCACAATCATGAATTCTGGGCGGTTTTTCATGCTCTGCTTGAGAAGGCCGAGGCAAAGGACGTTTACCGGAATATTTTTTCGGATTCGCCTGAGTTGTCCAAACTTACCGAAGAAATACGCAAAAAATATCTTGCCGAAAATGGCGGCCTGGTCAAGGCGCTTGGGAAGGCTTTGATTAAGGCCAATGAGCTTTGCGATGCTTTGGGCGCCCGTTTTGACGACTATATAGACCGGGTGCTTTGTATTCCCCGCAATGCCGCCAGGGTGGCGATGAAGATGTTTCAGTACGGGCTTAATCCCCAGCTTGGTCCTGATAATATGAAGTTCCTCGCCGGGATCAGGGATGATGAAAAGCGGCTGACCGCGGAACATGCTTTGCTTTCCGGCAAGAGTCCTGATTCTGTCCGCGAGCTTCTTAAAAAGCCCCTGGACGAGGATCCCAAAGAGCAGCTTGAAAAAGAAAGGGCCCGTCTCAGCCGTACTATAGAAAGCCTTAAAAAGCGGCTCAGCGAGGTTGAGCGGGAACTGGAGGAGCTCTAAGCGCGCCTATCTGAAAAAATTGAGGCGGCCAAACTTAAACCAGCGGCCTGAATCCCGCCGGTTTCCTTCGTCGATAACTTTGAAAATATATGCGGCAAATTCCTCGTCGTTGCCTGCTTCGGCGCTGGAAAAGCCAAGGGCGCGGTAGGGTTCGCCGGCGCTGAGTATGCTCTGGGCAAGGCCCCGAAACGCCGCGGCAACAGCCGGACCGGCAATGTCCGCGGCGTCCTCTTTTCCACCGGGGCTTATATCAGGAACCACCAGGGCAAGGACGCCGCCTTCTGTAGAAGCGCCACGGTCCCTTGACGTCAAGGCAGAGTTCTCCCTAAAGTACAGGGCCAATTCCCGCGTCAGCGAAAACCAGCCTTTTATGTGGTCGTTTACCAGTACTTCAATATCGTTGGGACTCAAGGCGGCGGGACCTTTCCGTATGGCTGGTGGGGAACAAACCAGAATCGCGTCGCTAATGCGGCCCAGCCGGTTTCCGGCCCCCAGTATCAGGGAACGGGCGGAAATGGGACTGCCGGGATTCCAGTTCAGGGGAATCTGCGATGAGCCTTCCCCGACATTGAGAAGTTCTGTTTCGGAACTTCCGCCCAGGCGGTTGGGAATCAACGCCGTGGCCACCGCGTCAACCCGTTTGGCTGCTTCGCGCGCAATCATGACTGTAAGGGACGCTTCGTTCCCCGCAATAAGAATACCCCGGGTCATGGGTAAAGTATACGTCCCGGCGCGGCCCATGTAAAGGCATCGAAAGACATGGGGCCGGAGACGTTGGACCGGTGTAAACCTTTGCGCTCTTTTTTTTCTAAAGGAACTTATACGCTTATGCAAATCGGACAATACTATTCAAAAAATGGCAACTATGTTATTACTATGTGCGGCCTTATGGGTACACGGATTTCTGAAAGAGTCCGGATATTCAGAAATCGCTATTTATTTTTGCAGGAGGTTAATATTTTTGGTTCTAGAGGAGCGGCATCAGTGGTATCATGGCTGACTGTAATAACCATCTTTCTTTTTTTGGCGTTTTTTTCGGCCTTGTTTATCTTGTATCCCGCTTCGTGCAACGCTGTGACTAGCTCTTTAATATCTTCACTCTCCATAGTGGTCTCCGATGTTCTAGAATAAAAATAAAATTGCTAAAATGATGATACGTTCTAAATTGATGAATGTCAATCTAAAAAAGCAATTCGGGGAAGAGATTCCCCTTTATGTGAGATAATTTACTATGAGCGGATATGGCGAACGTTTGGCTCTGGCGCTGAAAAACAGCGGCTTCAAGCAGGTTGACTTTGCCGATAAACTGCATATTACGCGAACCGCGGTTTCAAAGATACTGCACGGAAGACAGTATCTTGATTTTGACCTGGCGGTCCGGGCCTGCGAAATACTTGATATTTCTCTTGACTGGCTTGCGTATGGCCGGGAAACTGATTTTAAGTCTCCTCTCCATCACAATCCTGAACGGCAACGAATCGAATACCTTCTTTCTATACTTAGAGAAGCGGAATACCCGCTGGTAATTGTTGCTATAGAGCAGATTATCGAAATACGTTGTAAAGACAAAAAAGATCAGGAAAAAACCTAAAATCCCTGCCGGGAAGGCCCTCCTGTAATGGACCTTTTCCGGCAGAGGCAATTTACCGCTTTTCCGGAATACGCTATACTGGGCATAATGGAGCGTCTATGAAACTTTCAATAGCCCAAATTGATTCTACCATCGGTGACTTTTCGGGAAACATCGAAAAAATTATCGCTTTTTCAAAAAAGGCTCTAAAGGCCCAGGGCCCCGGCCTGGTTCTCTTTCCGGAACTGGCGCTCTGCGGGTATCCGCCCATGGACCTCCTGGACCAGGATATTTTTGTGGAGATGAATCTCCGTTCCCTGCGTATTTTACAGCGCGAACTGCCGCCGGAACTGGCGGTGGGCACAGGCTATGTGAGCCGTAATCCCGATGTGGGGGGCAAGGCCCTGGTAAACGCCTATGGGATTATTCTTGACGGCGCTCTGGTATTTGAGCAGTTCAAAACCCTGCTGCCGACCTATGACGTGTTTGACGAAGCGCGGAATTTTGAAAGCGCCAAAGAGCGCAAGGTTTTTACCTGGCAGGGTGAACGTATCGGCTTTGCCATCTGCGAAGATGTATGGCGGGAAACCGAAACGCCGGGAACCCGGTATATAGCGGACCCTGCCGGTGATCTTTTTAAGCTCGGTATAAGCCTGCTCTGCGTTCCTTCTGCTTCGCCGTACTATGCGGGCAAACTCAAGGTACGCCTCAAACTGGCCGAGCGTATCAGCAGGCGCGGCAATGTTCCCCTGGCGTATATCAATGCCGTTGGCGCCAATGATTCCATTATTTTTGACGGCAGATCTTTTATAGCGGCCCCTTCGGGAACAGGAAGCCCCGGAGACGATGCTTTTTCGGTCGAAGTATCCGCCCGCGCGTTTGAAGAAGATATTGTTTCCTGGGATACGGCGCTTTGGACGCGCTCCATGGACAATGGGCCGGTCAGGGCGGACGCTGTTTCCGCCGGGGCTACAACGCCTTCCGCCGGGGCCGCGACACCTTCCGCCGGGGCCGCGGCACCTTCCGCCGGGGCCGCGGCACCTTCCGCCGGGGCCGCGGCGGGGCCGGCCAAGCGGCTTGATGAAGTCGTCGAAAAGGCAGTGGGCCTTAGCGAAGGCGAACTTGATACGCTCGAAGACGCCCTGGTCATGGGAATCAGGGGGTATATGAAGAAGTGCGGCTTTACCAGGGCCCATGTAGGGTTGTCGGGCGGCATTGATTCCGCGCTGGTTGCCTATCTTGCGGTCAGGGCCGTGGGCGCTGACAAGGTCGTCTGCTTTGGCATGCCGTCCCGTTTTTCTTCTCAAGGGTCCAAAGATGACGCGGAACGCCTTGCCGCCAACCTGGGCTGCCGTTTCGAAATCCTTCCTATAGAAGGGCCTTTCGAGGCTTTTCTTAAAACCCTTGCCGGGGTTTTTGAGGAGAGGCCCTTTGACCTGGCCGAAGAGAATCTTCAGGCTCGCATACGGGGAACCCTGCTCATGGCGTACTCCAATAAATTTGGTTCCATGCTCCTTACCACAGGCAACAAGAGCGAGCTTGCCATGGGCTACTGTACCCTGTACGGCGACATGAACGGCGCGTTGGGACCTATCGGCGATTTGTTCAAGACCGAAGTCTTTGCCCTCTGCCGCCGCATCAACCGCCGTATCCGTTCAGGCGGAGAGACGCCGCCCATTCCCGAAGCAATACTGACCAAGGCTCCGTCAGCGGAACTCAGGCCCAACCAGAAAGACCAGGACAGTCTTCCTCCGTATGAAATCCTGGACGAGGTACTCAAGCTCTATCTTTTTGAAAACAAGTCAAAGAAAGAAATCATAGAGAAGGGCTGGGACCCTGAGCTTGCCGCGAGAGTCATCAAGACCGTTGCCCGCGCCGAGTTCAAACGCCGCCAGGCGCCTCCTGTGCTCAAGGTTTCTCCCCGGGCCTTTGGCATGGGCCGCCGCATGCCCATTGCAAGGTATATTTACGAGGTATGAGGCCCGGAGCGGCTAAAACGCCTGAGCCGGGTTCCAAACAAAGCCCCCCGGTACGGCAAAAAAAACAAAGGGTTTTAGCCGTGTTCAAAATATACTCACAAAAATAAAAACATCCCCATATTATGCTTTCTCCGCAGGAACATATACTTGATAGTATCGACATCCTCCCAAGGAGAAGATGCTATGAAACTGAGATCAAAATTAACCTCTGTCATAAGCACCCTGATGACCGTCATCATTACGGGCATCACCGTACTGTCATTATTACAGGCCCGCTCTCTGCAGTCCGAATCCGCGCAGGAAATAATGAAAAATCTCACCGGCCTCCACGCCTATGATATTAGCGCGTATTACCAGAGAGTCCAGGACCAGGCCGAAACCATGGCGACGCTCATGGGCGGATATGAGAACCTGAATCCCGCGCAGCGGCGTTCCAGCTATCAGGATTTTTTACACCAGATGCTGGAAGCAAATAAAGAACTGCTGGCCGTGTATACCGTATGGAAACCAGGCACTATAGACAAGCTTGACAGGGAGAACCTTGGAGTTCCCGGCGCCGCCCCTGACGGCCGTTTTGCGCCCATGTATATACGGGAATCGGGAAACATAGAATTGAGCTTCTTCAAGGATTATGAAAAAGTCCTTGAAAACTTATCATCGCATAACGTGGTTGAAGAACCGGAACAGCGTATAATAAACGGCAAGACGGCGTATTCGGTCGGTTTCCGTTCACCGGTGATTTTGAAGCGTACCGGAGAAATTGTCGGCATAGTGGGTGTCGCGTTGGACCTCAACAGTTCCCAGGAACTTGTTGCCGGCATTAAACCCTATGGAGTCGGAAACGCGGCCCTGTATTCCAACGGAGGCCATGTCATTGCCCACCAGGCGCAGGAAAGAATCGGAACCTTGTTCAGTTCAGGCGATTCAGGGGCGACTCTTGGAGAAACAGGAATAGCGGTCATTCAGCGTTCCCTTTCGGACGGGAGCCCCGCGGCCTTTACAACCG
>JAIRTD010000196.1 GCA_031255115.1 Spirochaetaceae bacterium
GACCGGGCTATCCGCTCCAATTCCTGCGGAATTTCCGCTTCTATCCCTTGCGCTTTGCTGTACGATACGGTTTTCCGCCGGAAAGCAAAACCGTATTTTCATAGCTGCCGGGATACTAGCCTTGTTTAAGAACCCGGTTGGTTGTCAAACAAAAATTGTTTTTTTCGCCTTACGGTCTCCTATCTATTCCACTCGAATGTTTCCACGCAAGTATCAAAGATAGTGTCATATTTTATCCCCATTTCCGGAGATACGGTACAGGTAATACCCATCATTTCCGTATTTCTTTTATTTGGAATAAAATATATCCTTTGCCGTACCTGTATATCATTTAACTTTCCGTTAAGAACTTCATTCGCAAGCGGGGGCAAGACAAACCTGCGAAAATAGCTTATACTTGGGGTGCAGAAGAACTATTACCTATTCTGAAAGATCGCTTTTGGGATGGAAGTTTCAGGAGGAAGAATATGCGGATTAAAAAGGTAGTTTTTACGGCGCTTTTTGCGATAGCGGCCTTGTCGCTGGTCCTGGGCTGCGGCAGGGTTCCCAAGCCGCCTGCGCGGGAAGCGGGAAAGACGTATGAGCTGGTTCTGCTTCATACCAATGACCATCACGGCGCGGTGCTGCCCAACAACGGTCTGGGCGGCGTTGCCGAAGTCGCGACTTTTATCAAACAGGTCAAGGCGGCCAATGCCCAGGTGCTTCTCGTGGATGCCGGGGACATCAATACCGGGACGGCCCTTTCCAATATGTTCGAAGCGGAGCCCGATTTAAAAGCCTATAATCTCATGGGCTATGACGTGGCAACTTTCGGCAACCATGAATTTGACTTTCCCGGCAGGCTCGAAAAACAGTTTGAAATCGCGGATTTTCCCTTTGTTTCTTCAAATATCAAGACTGCCGATGGAAAATTTCTGGGCGGTCATCAGTACCTGATCAAGGATTATGACGGTTTCAGAGTGGGTATTTTCGGCCTTACCACTCTCAGGACCAGGGAAATAGCCAGTCCTGACAAGAGCCTTGTGTTTATTCCTGAGATAGAAGCCGCGGCGGCAGCGGTCAAGCTTCTTAAAGAAAAGGCCAAGGCCGACATTATTATCGGTCTTACCCATATCGGCGATGTCAAAGAGGACGAAAACCATGTAACCTCTCTTGAGCTTGCCGCTGCGGTTCCGGGTATCGACATTATTGTCGACGCCCATTCCCATTCATTCTTTGAAGCGCCCAAGCTGGTCGGCGGCGCCTATATTGTTTCGGCCAATGAGTGGGGGAAATACGTCGGCCAGGGCAGACTCTCCGTGCGGGACGGAAATCTCGTTGGCTTTGAGTGGCGGCCTGTGGAAATCAAGGACTTTGCTCCTGACCCGGAAGTAAGCGCCATGATAGCCCCCTATATTGAACGGGCCAACGCCAGCCTCAAGGAAGTAGTCGGCGAAGCGGCCGAGGATTTTATTTTCGGCAACAGGCTTACCAGGTATCAGGAAACGGCCATAGGCAATATGATTACCGACGCCAATGTGTGGTACTTTAGGACGGTGTACAACCAGAATATTGATTTTGCCTTCCATAACGGCGGCAATATCAGGGCTGCCCTTCCCAAAGGCAAGATCACCCAGGAACAGATACTCACCGTGCTTCCCTTTGAAAACTACCTGTACATTGTAAGCCTCAAGGGTTCGCAGCTCCTTGAACTGTTTGACTTTATCGCCACCATACAGCAGGGCGCCGGCGGTTTCCCCCAGTTCTCAAAGGAAGTGCGCTATACCCTGGATTATACCGGCGGAACGGGCAAGGTCTCGGGGCTTACCATAGGCGGAGCGCCGGTTGATCCCAACAAGACCTACCGTTTCTGCACCAATGACTACCTTTTGGGCGGCGGCGACGGGTATACGGTCCTTACCGGGTCTGAAAATCCCTTTAACACCTCGCTTCTCCTCTCCTATGTGGTCATCGAGTACATCAAGGCCCAGGGCGGCGTCATTACACCGTCCACGGACGGACGGCTCACCGTCATAGGCGGAGTAACGCCGTAACGGTTCCGGTATAAAGGAAAGGCGCCGGAGCTTTTGCCCCTGGAGGGGCCACGGCGTCTTTTCCGCAAAACTCGCCTGTTTCAGGATCTTCAAATTAAGAAAAACCGGCGGTGTAACTTTTTTTTGGTTTTTTTATTATACTATATATACTATATAGTATGGAGTATCTTATGAATCTCATGAAACGTTTATCTTCAAAAAATTTGTTTGTTTTTAACCTCGTTCTTTTCGGGGTGATTTTCGGATTTTCCCTGGCATTCCTGTCATTCTCCTGTTCTACGCCCGGCTCGAAGAAAACGGCCAGGGCCGAAGAAACACCGGTGGTCATACCCCGGGAAGCTCTGGCTGTGGCGGAGAGTCTCCAGACGGTCATGCGCAGCATAGCGGAGAAGGTCCAGCCTTCGGTGGTGGAGTTAAAAACCATTTCGGTCAGGCGTCAGCAGGCGCCCCGTTTTAATGGCATACCCTGGGAGTTTTTCTTTGGAAACCCGGAGAATAACGGCGAGGAGCGGGAATTCCGTTCCCAGGGCCTTGGGTCGGGCATTATCGTGCGCCGGGACGGGGATACCTACTATGTACTGACCAACCAGCATGTGGTAGGAGACGCCTCGGAAATTTCGGTGGCCTTGAGCGACGGCAAGGAACTGTCCGCCACCCTTGTAGGCGGCGATCCCAGGCGGGACCTTGCTATGGTTTCCTTTAAGTCAAGGGATACCTATCCTCTGGCGGTGCTGGGGGATTCGGACGAAGTAAAGGTCGGCGACTGGGCCATAGCCCTGGGCAATCCCCTGGGCTTTATGTCCTCCATGACTATGGGCATAGTCAGCGCCGTGGGGCGTACCGGAGGGCCCGCCAACAATATCAACGACTTTATTCAGACCGACGCTTCCATCAACCAGGGGAATTCAGGCGGCGCTCTGGTGAATATATGGGGCGAGGTTGTCGGCATCAATACCTGGATAGCCAGTAACAGTTCCGGCGGCGGTTCCGTGGGGCTGGGCTTTGCCATACCGATAAACAACGCCAAGCGTTCTATAGATGAATTTATAAGTTCGGGAACCACCCGTTACGGCTGGCTTGGCGTGTCCCTCATGGATCCTCCGCGGGATACCCTTGTCGCCCTCGAGCTCGAAGGCAAACGGGGCGCTCTGGTTTCCCAGATATTCATGGGGTCCCCGGCTGAGAAGGGCGGTATACAGCCCGGTGACTTTATCACCCACATTGACGGCAGGGAAATGCGCGGCATGAACGCCCTCACTATGGCGGTGGGAGATCTCAAGGCCGGCGAAAGGGCGACCTTCACCCTGATACGGGGAGGCAGAACCCAGGAGCTCCAGGTTCGTATCGAAGAGCGCACTGAGGAAATAGCCGCCGAGAACAACAAGCTCTGGCCCGGCGTATACGCCGCCCCCCTTTCGGACAATGTCAGGTCGGCGCTCAAGCTGGACGCGGGGGCCAGGGGCGTCTATGTGGCCGATGTCATAGCCAGGAGTCCGGCCGCCATTGTGGGACTCCAGCGCGGCGACCGTATCACCGGCATTAACGGAGAAACGGTTACCGACCTTGACAGCTTTTACCGCGTCCTCAGGGAAAAAACCAGGACAGAACTCTGGTTTGAAGTAATCAGGGAAGACAGCGCCGTCGAGACCATGCGCTTTAAGCGTTGACCGACGCGGGGACACGGGCGGATTTTTCGGCGTGTCTCTCGCGCCGCGTAAAAACAAAGTTTGGCCTGGTTGCGTATGCCGCGCTTCATGGTTTAGAATAGCCCTATGAACAAGGAATACCTGCCCTATGATACGGTGCGGAATAACGCCCTCCTTCTGGCCCATAGGATTTACCGGGAGGGTTTTGTTCCCGATGTAGTTTATGTGTCCCTGCGGGGCGGCGCCTATCTGGGCAATATCATCAGTGAATATTTTAAGGTACTCCGCCGTAAAGACCAGAGGCCGGTCTACTATGCGGCGGTTGTTGCCCGTTCCTATACCGATGTGCGCCAGTCCGAGCGAATCATGGTAGAAGGCTGGACCTACGCGCCTGAGCATCTCAGGGTGGGGGACAAGGTTCTTCTCGTGGATGATATTTTTGATTCAGGAAAAACCATCAACTATCTTGCCAATATTATTCTCGAAAAAGGCATACCCCGCAGGGATCTCAAGGTAGCGGTTCACGATTATAAGTATTTTTTTGACAAGGAAGAACAGCTTCCCATACAGCCTGATTACTGGTGCAGAAAACATGAACTTTCGGTCAAAGATGAAGATAGCTGGATTCATTATATGAGCCACGAACTGGTGGGCCTTTCCCGGGAAGAACTGGAAACGCAGTACTACCGGGACTATCCAGAGCTGCGTTCAGCCCTGGACGCCTGTTTTCCCTGAGGCCGGTATGGTAAAGCGCGGGTTTTATGGTCTGTCCTTCCTGCCGCAGGCGCGCCGTCCATGGCCGCGCTTTTTCAGGGTTCGGCCGCTCGTGCTTCTGCTCTGCGTTTTCGCGCTTCCGGCCTTTTCCGATGAACCCCCGTTGCCGCGGCCCGAAGCCGCTTCTGATCCCTGGGCCGCGCCTGAATCCGGGGCCGCGCCTGCAAACGCGCCGTCCGCTTCTGATCCCTGGGCCGCAGACGCGCCAGCCGCTTCTGAGTCTTGGGCCGCTCCTGAATCTGCAGCCGGGACCGGGGCAGTTCCTGTCCGGCGTTTTAGCGCGCCGCCTGAGGGGGCCTGGATACGGGGGCCCGCTTTGCTTAGAATATCGCCGGGAGAGGAGGACGGAGAAAGCATTCCTTTCATGCTGATTCGTACCGAGACCGTATCCGGAAAGCGGGCCATACGTATGGGCGGCGCGAGCCTTGAACTTGGCGGCGAGTGGGACGAAATTACCCATGTCAGGGTAGAAGCCTACATTGAAGATAAAGAAGGAAACAGAA
>JAIRTD010000200.1 GCA_031255115.1 Spirochaetaceae bacterium
AAGCGGATATGAAG
This sequence comes from Spirochaetaceae bacterium, assembly GCA_031255115.1. Taxonomy (GTDB): domain Bacteria; phylum Spirochaetota; class Spirochaetia; order Treponematales; family Breznakiellaceae; genus JAIRTD01. Next base: position 15 of record JAIRTD010000200.1, read on the forward strand.
GCCGAAGAAACACCCGGGGGAATTAAAATAACCCGGGCGGCCATCGGAAGAACCGCGCGCAGAATAATGGAAGGGTATGTGTATGTACCCCGCACTATTTTCTAGTATACTCCATAGATTTGAGTTTGTCAGGTGTGGAATTAGTTAATTCCTTACCTGACAAACACTTAAAATCGGAATTCTCTGACAATTTCAAATTGTCAGAGAATAATACTCCTTCAGGCCCTTAACCGACCCGCGCAACCTGATTAATCAGGGTTCCCAGCATAGAATCCTCAGCCTGTATGACTTTTTGGTTGGCCTCATAGGCGCGGTTTACTTCTATCATTTGTACCATCTCAAGGACAGGGTTCACATTGGCCGCCTCGACAAAACCCTGCACAACCCTGGGCCGCGAAAGCGCGTCCATGATTTCAGCAGGGCCTGAGGTTTCGGTGGCCCGGTAAAGACTCGTTCCCTGTTTCTGGAGATAGCGGTCAGTGTCAAAGTTGACTATTTTTAGGACGTCAAGGAGAACTACGTCTCCCCACTCGTTGCCTTCCCGGCTGACCATCACTTCGGGGTCGTCGGCGTACTCGCGGTTAATCCATACGCCGCCTTCCTTGTCAACAATGAAATTATTGGCCTTGACCCTGATGGGGCCGTTTTCTCCAAGAACCGGAAAGCCTTCTTTGGTTTCCAGGTAGCCTTCTTTTCCCAGGATAAAGGCGCCGTTTCTGGTATACCGTTCTCCCAGAGGAGTCGAAACGGAAAAGAACCCCTTGCCGTCCAGGGCAAGGTCAAAATCATGTTCGGTTTCTTTCATGGGGCCTTTGGAAAAGTCGGTAAAAAGCTCGTTCAGTTCAACACCGGTCCCGATACGGCCTATAATAGGCGCCGCGTCTCCTGAGCCGAAAGGATGAAGGTACACACCGTCATCGCCCATACGGCGCAAGAGCAGTTCAGGAAAGGCCTTGTGTACAATGTAGTCCTTCTTGTAGCCATTCACATCCACATTGGCCAGATTGTTCGCCACCGCATCCAGCCGCCATTGCTGCGCCCGCATGCCGCTGGCGCTGGTATACCACCCTCTGATCACCATGATCCTCCTGGCATTGGTATACGCTTCCCTGCTCAAAATAGGCCGTCCTGAATTCATTAGTACTAATGAACCGGATTACCGGCCCGGAATCGTTTTGTAAAAGATTCCGAAATCCCTTATTCCATATATCGGTTTTTTAAAGGCCCCTCTAAAGGGCGCGTTGACAACTACACGACTATAAAGTAAATTTTCCTTATGAGTGACGAAACCCTGCGTGAACCAGAAATGGGGCTGAGCTTTGAAAAGGTCTGGACCATGTTCCAGGAAACCGACCGCAAAATGCGGGAAACTGACCGTAAGATGCAGGAAACCGACCGCATAGTACGGGAAACCGCCCGCCAGATGAAGGAAACGGACCGCAAAATCAGCAAACTGGGCAGCCGTATCGGCGATCTGGTAGAAGAACTCATTGCCCCCAATATCCTCGAAAAGTTCAATAAACTCGGTTATGACTTTGGAAAGGTCGCCCCAAATGTGCGGTACCGGGATTCCCATGGGGTATATGTCGCCGAAGTCGACCTGCTGCTTGAGAACGGAGATACGGTTCTGGCGGTAGAGGTAAAGACGATGCTCACGGACAGCGACGTGCGGGATCATATACGGCGCATGGAAACGCTCAGAAAGTACGGCGACGAGCACGGGGACAGGCGGAAGATCCTGGGAGCGGCGGCAGGGGCGATAGCGTCTGAAGAGGTAAAAAACTTTGCCATAAAGAGCGGTTTTTTCGTTCTGGAACAATCCGGGGACACGGTAAAGATCAGTGTACCCGAAGGCTTTAAACCCAGGGAGTGGTAGCTTCCCACCCGGGGAGCATGCAATAAAATATGGCATCAAAGCATGGGCAGCTTGCGGTTTTTCTTTGCGCGGTACTCTGGAGCACATCGGGTCTTTTTATCAAACTTCTCGACTGGCATCCCATTCTTATCGCCGGCGCGCGCAGCCTTGTGGCGGGTTTTTTTATGCTGCTCCTCACGCGGACGCGGAGAACGCGCCAAACCAAAAAGCCCCATCCCTTTGTGTTTTGGGCTGGAAGCGTTTCTTACGCGGCAACCATGCTTTTATTTGTCATCGCCAACAAACTTACCGCCAGCGCCAACGCCATACTGCTCCAGTACAGCGCCCCGGTGTGGGCGGCGCTCTTTGGCTGGGCCCTGGCAAAAGAAAGGCCCCGCCGGGAACACTGGCTGGCGCTGGTAGTAGTCATGGCCGGCCTGGTCCTGTTTTTCCGGGACGGGCTTACAGGCGGGTCCCTCCTTGGAGACCTGCTTGCCGTAATTTCAGGGATACTCTTTGGCCTCAATTCTGTTTTTATGCGCATGAATAAAGAAGGGGAACCGGCCGACATCATGATGGTTTCCCATTTTCTTACCGCCGCCTTTGCCCTTCCCTTCTGCTTTATGTATACGCCGGCGCTGACGCTTCCCAATATGGCGGCGGTTCTTTTTATGGGAATTTTTCAAATCGGCTTTTCTTCGGTGCTCTTTGGCTACGGGGTCAAACATATCAGCGCCGTCCAGGCCATGCTTACCGCCATGATAGAACCGGTGCTTAACCCGGTCTGGGTGCTTCTGGTTACCGGCGAAAAACCATCCCTCTCCGCCCTTGCCGGCGGCTGCCTCATTATCGGGGCCGTCGTTGTTTCAAGTGTTATTATTCAGAAGAACCAATATGAACAAAAGGTTCGCTGCGGTTAAAATTTCACCACGAAGGTTCACTTTGAAGTCCCCTTGACAGGGCCGTGTTCTTCCCGCGGATTGCAAAGTTCAAAAAACAGCGAATTCCTCAAAAAAACCCTTGACATAAAAGTTAGTAAATGGTAACTTACGATTGTTGTTAGTTTCCTCTAACTAGAGAAGGAAGCTGTTTCCGGGGTAAAACCCGGAGGCAGCTTCCTTAGAAGGGCCTAGGCCGGGGAGTTTCGGCGGCCCTTCCCAAAGGAGTATGTGGTGTCCAGGAGATCAGTCGCTTTTGTCTTTTTGCTCTTTTTCGCGCTTATTGCGCCTTTTGGGGTTTTTGCAGAGAGCTGGGCCGCTATGGAAAGGGAGATGCGCATAGCCCTGAGCGAGGCCTGGTACAGCTATGTGGCCGGCAATATCGAGGAAGCCGGCGCGCAAATGGACGCTGTTTTTTCGGGCCTGTACCGGGAAACCGGTTTTGAAAGCAATGTCAAAACCGTCATTTCCGAAGAAAGGGCGGAAAATATCGAAGCGTGGTTCGCCTATATAAAAGACGCCATGCGAAGCGGCAAGCCCCAGCAGGAAATACGGAAGAATTTTAACGAATTGAACCACATTCTCAGGGTTACGGCCAACCGGCTTGACGGGAAAGAAGAGCCTGTCGCGACGGCGCGGAACTGGACCAAAACAGCGGAAGAAATGGCCGCCATTCTGGATGAGGCCTACGGTCTCTTTCTTGCCGGAGACGCCGGAGGCGCCCGGGACAAGGTCGATGTCGCCTATTACCAGTACTACGAAAAACTCGGCTTCGAAAAAGTGGTTATGTCCAGGATTTCGGGCGAGCGGGCAAGCAAGGTCGAATACCAGTTCAGCACGGCGAAAAAGGCCATTAACCGGGGCGACGGAGAGGATGCAAGGGAAAGCCTCAGCCTTCTTGCCGGACTGCTTAAAGAAGACGCGGCCCAGCTTGACAGCAAGACAGAAAACGCCTGGGGCGTGCTTCTCGGTTCCCTCCTTATCATTTTGCGCGAAGGTTTCGAAGCCATCATCATCGTAGGCGCGATTATCGCCTACCTTGTAAAAAGCGGAAACAAAGACAAGGTTCCGGCAGTGTATTGGGGTTCGGTCATAGCCCTGGGTTTCAGCGTGGTAATGGCCTGGGTGTTCAATATACTCACCGGCAACGCCAGCGGCCAGAACCAGGAAATCATCGAAGGCCTTACCATGCTCCTCGCGGTGGTCGTGTTATTCTATGTCAGCAACTGGATGGTATCCAAGGCCGAAGCCGAAGCGTGGTCCGGCTATATCGAAAGCAAGGTAAAAAGCTCCCTTGCCAGGGGCAGTATTTTTTCCCTGGCCTTTGCGGCCTTTCTCGCGGTTTTCAGGGAAGGCGCCGAGACCATACTCTTTTACCAGGCCCTTCTGGCCGGTAATAACGGCCATGTCAATATGATATGGCTCGGCCTTGGCATAGGTTCCGTGCTGTTAGTCGTCATATACCTTTTGATACGGCTGTTAAGCGCCAGGATACCCCTTAAACCGTTCTTTCTTGGTACGAGCATTCTGCTCTTTATCATGTCCGTATCCTTTGTCGGTTCCGGCATCAAAGAACTGCAGGAAGGGAGCGTCGTTTCCGTAACCATGCTGCCGGTAAATTTCACCGTGGATATTCTGGGAATCTATCCTACACTGGAAACCATGATTCCCCAAATTCTCTTTTTGA
>JAIRTD010000245.1 GCA_031255115.1 Spirochaetaceae bacterium
AGGAACGCCCTCCTCGAACTGCTCAAGCAGAGTTTTCGTCCTGAATTTCTTAACCGCATTGACGAGACGGTCATCTTTAACCGTCTGGGAAAAGGCGAGATAGGCAAGATTGTAGAGATACAGCTAAAGCGTCTTTCGCAGCGGCTTTCGGAACGGAAGATCGCCGTCAAGGTTTCCGCCGCGGCCAGGGAGTTCCTTGCCCAGCGGGGCTATGATCCCCTCTTTGGCGCGCGGCCCCTCAAACGGACCATACAGGGCGAGCTTGAAAATCCCCTTGCCAAGCTCATCATCGCGGGAAAGATAAAAGAAGGCGACTCGGTCAGCGTTGACAAGGCCGGGGAAAAAGAAGTCGGCCTCTCCTTTAAGAAGGGCGGGGCCAAGACGTAAGCGTAGGAGGAAGCTATGAGCGGAAAAGGAAGTTCCCAGCAGATAACCAGGGAGTATTTTGACTCCCTCCTGCTCGAAATGCGGACCATTGATTCGGTAGAAGCGTCTACAAAAACCAGTTTCTTCGGTGTGGAGTTTGCGACGCCGGTCATGGTTGCGGCGCTGTCTTATTTGCACGATGTGTATCCTGCCGGGATGATCGAGACGGCAAAGGGAGCGGCGGCGGCGGGGGCGCTTATGTGGTCAGGCATAGGTCCTGAGGACGAGCTTGAACAGCTTATTGCCGCAGGCGCGAAGCTGATAAAGATCGTCAAGCCCTACGCGGACAAGGATTTAATTTTTAAGAAGCTCGAACATGCCGAAAAGGCCGGGGTTCTTGCTGTGGGCATGGACACGGATTTTGTGTTTGGCCGTATAAAAAATAAATATTCGGCCCGGGGTTTTCCGGTAAGCCCCAAGACGCTTTCGGAAATAAAGAGTTTTATAAAGGCGACAAAGCTGCCTTTTATCATTAAAGGCGTTTTAAGCGAACAGGACGCCCAAAAAGCCCTGGACGCGGGAGCCGGGGGCCTTGTTGTTTCTCATCACAACGGCGTGCTTGATTATGCCCTTCCGCCGCTAAAGATACTTCCCCGGATAAAAAAGCTCGCCGGGGACAGGATACCTGTTTTTGTCGACTGCGGCATACAGTCCGGCATGGACGCTTTTAAGGCCCTTGCCCTGGGCGCTTCAGGTGTCTGCATGGGTACGCAGGTTATTGCCGGTCTTTCCAAAGAAGGGGCCGAAGGGGTGAGGAAAATCCTGGAAGGCATTACCGAAGAACTTGCCTGGGCAATGAATATGACTTGTTCGCCTGATACGACTCATATTGACCCGTCGGTGGTGTGGACCTGAGCGGGCCCAAACCAGCAAAAAATTTTTATACTCCATATCCGAATTTGTGTATTTTTTTCAAAATATACTTGACAGTCGTAGTAATATGATATATGTTATTATACAACAGCCGTTATAGCTGAAATATTCAAAGGGAGAAAATGCCATGATAAACTGGAAGTTGTTGACTGTCGCGGTCGCCATGATTGGAATCGGGGTGGGCTTTGCCTTTGCCACCGGACGGAATGATGAAGATGAAAGCGGTGTGGTAAGCCGGGAACACCGGCTTCAGGGTTTTGAAGAACTCTACCTTAAAGCAAACGCCGATTTGCGCCTTCATCAGGCTGCGGAAACCAGGGTCGTTATTACCGCCGACGCGGCCCTGCATGACCGTATTGAGCTTAAAATGAAGAAAAATCAGCTTGAAATCAGCGTTAAAGGCAGGGAAGACCGGTTTCCGCGTTTTTCTGTTGATGTGTACTGCCCGGTTCTTTCGGGTATTGGGGCGGCCTATGCCGGAACCATTGAGTTTAGCGACGGAATCGCCGCTCCGGTATTCATGATAGGCCTGGCCGGCGCCGCGACTATAAACGGAACCCTTGAATGTGATACTGTACAGGTGAATATGGCCGGCGCGGGCACGGTCCGCCTGATTGGCAGCGCCGAAAACGCCGAGGTTCATCTTGTAGGGGAGGGGACCATTGATGCCGAAGATTTCAGGGCGGCAAATTTTTCCGCCAATATTGTCGGCGACGGTACAATTACTACCTGGACAACCGGCGCTTTAACGACGACCATAGTCGGTAATGGAACGATAAACTACCGGGGCGACCCGGTCATGGAATTTACCGGCATGGGGAATGGCCGTTTTATCAGGCTTCCGTAAAGCCTGAGATACTAAACCCGTAGGAGAGGGGGAAACATGGAACGCCCGGCCGGACAAAAAAAGCTTCCTGAGGAAGCGCCTGAGCTTTCTTCTGATTTGCTGCGCGGTCATACTGAGACCATAGTGCTTGGGATACTCCACAAGGGCGACGCCTATGGGTTTGAGATTTACAACTCTATCCTTGAGCGGACCGGGGAAAAGTACGAGCTTAAAGAGACCACCCTGTATTCGAGTTACAAGCGGCTGGAACAGGAGGGCTGTATTACTTCCTACTGGGGCGACGAGACCCAGGGCGCGCGGCGGCGTTACTACCATTTGACCGGCAAGGGCAGAGAGACCTACCGCAAGAACATGCGGGACTGGGAATTTACCAGGACGATTTTAGACAAACTTATGAAAATTCCACAGGGAAGCTGACGGCTAACGCCGCCGGAACAGGAGCAAGCATGGATACCAAAGAGCATATTCAATCTCTTTTTAAGGACTATGAGGAAACCCCGGAACTGCGGGATTTTATGGAAGAGCTTCAGAGCAATATGGAAGCCCGGGTGGCGAGTCTTGTAAAAAAGGGGCTTGCCGGCGGGGACGCCTTTGCCAAAGCCGCCGCCGAACTGGGGGACATAAGCGCCCTGGCCGACAAGATGAGCCGGAAGCGGCGGCAGGAAGTTTTTGAGGACGCATACCTCGGTCTGCGGAAATACCTCAATCCCCTGAGAGTGGCGGGCTATGTGGTTTTTGGAGCGACCCTGGCGGCGGGGATCATTATCGCCCTTATCGTCTACTTTAGTGCGGGCGGACGTTTTTTGGCCGGGTCTTTCGCGCTCGAAACCGGGGCCTTTACCGCGGCCCTGGGGGCTTTCCTCTGGTTTTTTGTCATTTCCGTTATGGGCCTGAGCTATCTGGGTCTTACCCAGGAAACTTCGTCCCGTTATCCGCTGCGCAAAAAGCGGGCCCTCTGGTACGCCTTCGGCGCAGGGGCTTCGGCCGCCAGTATCGTACTCTTCCCCCTGAGTTATTTTGCCGTGCTGGGGACGGGCAAGATAGGTTCTTATGAAGCCTTTGTGCCGGCCCTGGGCACCGCCCTGTGTTTTCTGCTTCCCGGCATAGCCCTCCTTGTCTTTCTCGGCCTTACCGAAAGAAAGACCCTCAAAAGCTGGGCGCTGGAACGTTATGCTTCGGAGTTTGAACAAGCGCTGGGACCTGACGGGGCCTCCCGCTTCGGCCTCCTTTCCGGGGCGATATGGACAGCGGCCTTTGGATTTTTCTTTGCCCTGGGCTTTGCCCTGGGTTTCAGGTTTTCGTGGCTTTCCTTTGTGTTTGCCGTGGCGCTCCAGCTTTTTACCCAGGCTTTGCTGTACCGTAGCGTAAAGAATAAGAAACCCACCGAAAATTGAAGCTTTGGCGCTTCTTTACGGCAATTGCCTATGGGTTTATCTTAAAATTGAAGCTTTGAAGCGGCGCCTTTGCCACGGGTTCCGCGCCTGGCCAGCCGCGCAAGGGATTGGAGAGGCGCGAAGCGTTCTTTGCGCGGCGCGCAAAGAATGGAGCGAAGCGGAACCTCGGAAAGCCCGGTTTCCGGCGCGGAGCGCCGGAAATGCGCCCAAATTTTTATATTCCGCCTTAAAAAAATTCTCTTGACAAATTTTTCGCGTTACTGTATAAAGAAACATGATGTTTCTGTAAAGAGAAACGCGGGCGCAAGATGGTTTATTTTGGGAAGGCGCCTGAAAAACAAGAGCGGGAGCGCGGTATGATAAAGGAAGCGATTGCCCTGGCGGCAAAACGGCAAGACCTCGACTTTGAAATGGCCGAGGGCGTGATGAACGAGATTATGAGCGGCGAGGCCAGCGATATTCAGATGGCGGCTTTTCTTA
>JAIRTD010000253.1 GCA_031255115.1 Spirochaetaceae bacterium
CTCTCCTGCCGCGCTCAGGGCGCTACTTTCCTACCTTGATGGTCAGCCAGGCGGCGTCGTAGAGGGCCAGGGTGTCTCCGACATCGTCTTTGAGTTCGGTATTGGCCAGGTCTTCGGCCCGGTACATGGGCGTAACCTGCTGCAGGGCCCGCGCCGGGATATTGACCGTGGCGGGGAAACCGAAGGTGTCGGCAAATTCAGCGTAGATTTCGGGCCGGTGTATAAAGTCGATAAATTTGTGGGCCAGCTCTATGTTCTTTGAATCCTTGAGTATGCACATACTGTCTATATAGGCGGGGCCGCCTTCGGGGGGGATAAAGAATACGGTATGGGCCTTTTGATCGTCTCTGATTTCTTCAAACACTACTTCAGGATAGCCCTGGCAGACCCAAAAATCCTCCTGGGCAAAGCTCTTGCCGTAGGCCGTGGCGTCAAAGCGTATCAGGTTGGGTTTCCATACGGTATTCACCAGATCCCGGGCCTTTTCGATTTCGGCGGGGTTTGAGGTATTTACCGAATAACCCAGGGAGACCAGGGCGTCGCCCAGGACTTCCCGCATATCGTCCAGCATGGTCATTTTGCCCGCTAAATCGGTCCTGCCGAAAATGGACCAGCTTCTTTCAAAATCAGGAACCCTGGCGGTATTGACAATGACTCCGGCTGCGCCCCAGTAATAGGGCACACTGTACGCCATAGTCGGATCATAGGTGGCTTGTCGCAGCACCAGAGGATCAATGTTTCCGGTGTTTTTAAGCAGGGATTTGTTTATGGGCGCCAACATGCCTTCGCTTATCATGATGGACACATAGTCCCCTGAGGGAAAAACAATATCATAGCCGCCGCCGCCGGTCTTGAGTTTGGCAAAGAGTTCCTCGTTGGACTCAAAGTCGTCGTAGACCACCCTTACATTGTACTCTTCTTCGAATTTTTCTATTACCGAGTCGGGGGTGTAATAGGTCCAGTTGTAGATCATGAGCTTTGGTTTTGCAGAGCAGCCGCTCACCAGGGCCAGTATGCCCAGTACAAAGAACGCCCCTTTTACAAGTGACGCTCCCCTGAGGGCTGCCTCCAATACAGGTATTTTTTTCATCTTCTCCTCCATATCTTGTCCATAAAATAACCGGTATCCCAGGGATTCCGGCAAGGTCTTGGTTTTTGGGGCGCCGCTTTCTGCTCCTTACTTTGCGGCAATGTACTTGAGAAAATTTCTTAAAAGGTAGGTAAGGAGTACGGTTCCCAGTATCATCACCACCGACAGGGCGTTGATTACAGGAGATACGCCTATGCGTATGGCCGAGTAAATAAAGAGGGGCAGGGTTGTCGAACCTGGCCCTGACACAAAAGAGGTGATGACAAAATCCTCAAGGGATATGGTTACCGCGGTAAGAAAGCCCGATATGATGCCGGGTATGCAGACAGGGATGGTAACGCTGAGCAGGGTCTGTATTTCGTTGGCCCCCAGGTCCCTGGCGGCCTCAATAATGGCAAAGTCAAATTCATCAAGCCGGGCCATGACCATGAGGAATACAAAAGGCAGATTAAAGGTTGTATGGGCGATAAAAATGGTAAGGAGGCCCAGGTCAAGTCCTATGCCGGCAAAGAACAGGGCAAGGGAGACGCCTACGATAATTTCAGGAAGTATCATAGGAAGAAAAGAAATCGTCTGGACATAGTTTCTCAGTCTAAAGCGGTACCAGTTGACCCCTATGGCGCCTAATGTACCCAGCACCGTGGCGGTAATCGCCGAAGTTGCCGCGATGAGTATGCTGTTTCTGAAAGCCTGCCACAGGCCCCGGGACTGGAAGAAAAGTCTCTCGTACCAGATCAGCGAAAAGCCCGTCCAGTTCATTCCCTTGGAAGCGTTAAACGAATAGAGGACCAGTACAAAGAGGGGAAGAAAGAGAAAGACCAGGGTGGCGATAAAGACGGTCTGGGAGAGGGAGAAATTTCTCCGGTACGCCCGCCTGGCGTGACGGGCCGCCTCTCCCTGATTTTGTCCGACGCGCAGGGAGGTAATAATATTATGGACAATGTTTTTTATCATCATACCAGCCCCTTTATCTCGGTAACTCTCGATACGTCGCGGCGCTGAAGGTTCATCATGACAATAACCCCGACGGTGGTGATTACCGTAAGCACCATGGAAATCGCCGAAGCCACGGGCCAGTTCCGCGCCCTTTGGAGCTGGTCGGCAATGACATTGCCCAGCATATAGGAGTCCATGCCTCCGATGAGCATGGGAACCGCGTAGGAGCCGAAAATGGGAATAAAAGTAAAGAGAACGGCGGTGTAAACGCCGCTCCTGATATTGGGAAGCAGTATTTTTAACATGGATTGGGCCTTGGTGGCGCCCAGATCCCTTGCCGCTTCCAAAAGGGAAAAATCGAATTTGTCTATCGTGGAAAAGAGCGGCAGTATGGCGTAGGGAAGGTACATATACACCAGCACAAGGCCGACCGCCCCCTGGTTGTAGAGAAAATGTATATAGTCGTCAATGAGTCCTATCCTGAGCAGGAATTCATTGATAAAGCCGTTGTTTCCCAGTATGTTCATCCAGGCGAACACCCTGATAAGAAAGTTGGTCCAGAAGGGAATAATAATAAGGAGGAGCAGCGCGGTCTGGTATTTGCTCCGGGCCATGTAATAACCGCAGGGAAGGGCGATGAGTATGGTTATCACCGTGGCGATGACAGAGGTGAGGAGGGTCCTCGCCGTGATAAGCAAAAAGTACGGGTTTGCAAGGACGCCGTAGGCTTCCAGGGTAAAGTCCCTGTTAGGCGCTTTTTTGCCCTGAATGACGCTGCTTATATCCTCAAAAAGATGTTTCATCAGGACAAGGGGGTTTCCGTCCGCCGCGACGCCGGCGTACATTCCCTTACGGAGAAAACTGTACAGTATGATGATCAGAATGGGAATCAGGAAAAACACGGTAAACCACACGGCCATGGGCGAGGTATAGAGCGGGCCGTAGTTTTTCTTTCCGGGCGCGGCGCTCACGGTTCCCTTACCCCGACTATATAGCCGTCAATGGCGCTCCAGGATATGTACACTTCATCCTTCCAGACTATGTCGGGCCCTTCGTCCGAATATTTGGCGTGCTGTTTAATTATCCTGAGAGTTGCCTTGTCGTTCACCTTGACATAGAACTTGGTCTGGAAGCCCGAATATATGGGTTCTTCCACAAGTCCCCGGAAGAGGTTAATATCCTCCCGCTTGGTCAGGGGCTTTTCCTTTGAGATGAGTATTTTTTCAGGCCGTATGGTAAAGCACACCTTCTGGCCCACTTCAACCTTGTCAACAGTGGTACATACGATTTTTCCCAGTTCGGGAATTTGAAGCTCCGTCATGTATTCGACTTCGCTCTTGTCAAGGGCGGCTACCGAACTGACCTCGGCTTCGTAGAGATTGGTCTCGCCTATAAAGCGGGCCACAAAATCCGTGGCGGGGCTTTCGTAAATATCATGGGGAGTCCCTACCTGGAGCACATTCCCCTTGTTCATTACGGCGATGCGGTCGGAAACCGAAAGGGCTTCCTGCTGGTCATGGGTAACGTAGATAAAGGTAATGCCTATCTTGTCATGAATCTGGTCAAGCTCAATGAGCATGTGCTGCCTGAGTTTGGCGTCAAGGGCCGAAAGGGGCTCGTCAAGAAGCAGCACCTTTGGTTCGTTAATCAGCGCCCTGGCAATGGCCACCCGCTGCTTTTGCCCGCCCGAAAGCTGGTTGGGTTTTTTATGGGCATGTTCTTCAAGTTCGACCAGTTTAAGGTACGAAGAAACTTTTTCCGCTATTTCTTGTTTAGAACCTTTTTTTATCCTGAGAGAAAAGGCCACATTGTCAAAAACCGAAAGATGGGGAAAGAGCGCGTAATTCTGAAATACCGTATTGACCTGTCTGCGGTTGGGCGGCAGGGGAAGCACGTCCATGCTGTCTATGGTTACCACGCCCATATCAGGACTTTCAAAACCGGCAAGGATACGAAGCAGGGTTGTTTTGCCACATCCGGAAGGCCCCAACAGGGAAAAGAATTCTCCCTTTTTTATTTCCAGGTGTATATCCTTTAACACCTTAAAATCACCGAAGGCCTTGGACACCCCTTCGATAACCACATCACTGCCTTTCAAATTTTTCCCTCCAGCCTCCCTTTACCGTTTCTTCTATAATACATCTAATAAGGAACAATGCGTATTTTGCGTCTTGTTGTCAATCGGGTAAAAGGCAAAACCCCGGATTTTTTGGTATTAAATTTTGACTCGCATGAAACGCCGCCCCATCGGAGAACATTCATCCCGGAGACTCGTCAGAAGGATAGGGCCAGAGCCGCCCAAAGTCATCCCTGAGGAGCAGCGCCGTCACTCCGGCCGCTCCGTCGGTTGCCCCGCCGGCAACTCCGTCAGCCGCCCCGTTGCCGCAGCCTCCGCCAAGGGGTTTTTCCCCGGCGATAAGCCCTTCGTGGAGCCGCACCTTGCCGCCCCCGCCGGGAAGGTCAAGGGCATAGGCGGGAAGGGCCAGGCCTGATACAAGGAGCTTGAGTTCCCGGTA
>JAIRTD010000270.1 GCA_031255115.1 Spirochaetaceae bacterium
GCCCGCCCCCGTTTGATCAGAACCTGTCCCGGCCCTGACAGGAATTGCCCTGCCCATCCAAAGCAAAGGGCCAAGGTAATCCACCGGATCAGGATCTATGTCTTGCCCGGCCCCGCGCGCAAGTTCAAAAGCCATGACCGTTTCTTCCCCTTCACTATATTGAAAAGGTTTAAGCGCCGGGTCAGAAACATACCAGAGCGGGGCATAAAGGCAGAGGGTGGTGTATTGCAGATGCATCTAAATAAACACTTTCTTGATAATGCCATTTTCAAGATCACGTATGCAATAGATATGTTCCATAATATCAAAGGTTTCTTCAAGATTATTTTTTGCACTGGTCCAGCCCTGTCCATCTGTGATCCAGACAAAGGTAAATCCATCTACCTTTTTTGATTCTTCTGCAAGGGTTTTATAGCTTCTTGCCGTCTCATTTAACTTTGAACCGCCGCCACTGTAGAAATTCGTTTCTATCCCGTACACCATAGACGGCCTTTTTATAACAAAATCAAATCTTTTTTCGGCTTTTCCCTTGTTTGATATTGCCGATAAATTTAAATTCCATCTTTTTTCAACCTCGCTAAGGTACATTTCTCTGTAATATTCGGTTATTCCAGATTTTTTGATGTACTTTTCGACTAGGTTTTCCATTAACCGCCCTCCGCGATTTTTTCTTCCGTTCGAATCAAGTCCCACCTCAACACCAGTTACATAATCAAGCAAATTGTTTATGATGTGTTTTTCCAGGAGATTAAATAAGCCTGTTTTTTTCATAAATGTTTTGTACTGTTCTAATGAATAGTTCATGGTATCAAATGAATATTTATACTCGCCGTCATTATCACTGGCAAAGATTTCATTCTGTCTTACTGCCAATAGTATGGGGATACATTTTAACGTGTCTGGATATTTCTTAATCAAATTTGAGAAATCGCTTTCTATTTTTTTAGATCCAATGAGTGAATTTAGTATATTAAGTTCGATTTTTATTGATTCTGTGTTTTGAAACACTTTCGCGAAATCAACATAAAACGAATAATCAGATATGCTGGATTTAAAATTTGAGAACCATTCAGAAAATATTCTGTTGTGCATAGCATATTCCTCTCAATCTGCAAACAGCAGCGCCTGCCCATGAACCGTTTTTAGCCCCTTCAGCCTCTTTTTTGTTAATTCACAGTAGTTCTCATCGATTTCTATTCCTATATAGAAACGACTTCCCAATAAGGCTGTTGCGATACCAGTTGTGCCTCCGCCATTAAAGGGGTCCAAAATAATATCTCCATCATTGGTCGCTGCCTTGACGATCCTTAATAACAAATCCAATGGTTTTTGAGTTGGATGTTTACCGTTTTCTTTTTCCGAACTCTTGGGAGTTGGTATTGACCATACAGATCGCATTTGTGTATTCTCTTTTTTTAATTTATCCTCCGGGAAAGATCCGTTTTTCATTTCTTCATAATTGAAAGTATGTTTGGCTTTTTTGTCCTTTCTTGCCCAAAGCAACGTTTCGTGTGAAGCGGTAAAAAACCGGCAGCTTAAATTAGGAGCAGCATTTGGCTTAAACCATGCGATATCATTTAATATATGGAAATTATTTTTCTGTAAAAGATAACCACATTGATATATGCTATGATAAGTACCGGATATCCAAATGGTTCCTTCTGGTTTTAGTACCCGCCGGCAAGCCATTATCCATGAATCATGAAATACCGTGTCTTCTTCAAACCCCCTGCTTGTATCCCATCGCCCCTTGTTTACAGTAACCATTCTGCCATTTTGACAGGTAAATCCATTGTTTGACAGCATATATGGCGGGTCAGCAAAAATCATGTCTATTGTATTTTCAGGAATACGGGATAATATTTCCAGGCAATCATTTTTGAAAAGCACGGTGTTTTCCGAATAGTGCGCAATACAATCTGTTTTAGATCTATTTATCTTCGATACAATATTGGTAAAAGCCTTTTTTGGAGAAATGGTTTTTTCAACCAGCCGTAAATGTTCAACGCTATTCACAAAAGCCCCTTATAGATAAGTATAGTATCCAGGGTATTTTTTGTATAGTGTCTTAATATAAGCTTTTCCATGTTCGCGGCGCCGGGGGCTTACTGCCTGAATGCGGCGTTGGCTATGGAGCGGGCCAGGGCGGCGGCGGTGCGGCCGGAGATGCGGCGTTGAGCGAAGTCTCTGTCCGTAACGCCAGGGCCGGCAAGTTCGTCGGCGGAAATGCTTCGCCGCACTGCTTCCCTTCCCCGCTGTGTATCGTAGATTTCCCAGATAAGGGTGTTTCCGTTCCAGCTTATCCTGAGTTCAAAGCGGGCGTCCTGTTTGACAAACTCAAAGCCCGCCCTGGAAAGGGCCCGGTTGAGGCCGGAGAACGTTCCAGTGTTTTCGGCAGAAACGCGGAGCAGTACGGGGAGTTTGATGCCTGCCTGACGCAGAGCGCCCCGGTTTAACACATAGAGCCGTTCAGCGGCATCACGCCTTGTGTCTCTTTGGCGGCTATGCTGGGCGGCGCTGCGATAAGCCTCGGCGGTCATGTCCCGTTGAAAGCCGGAGTCAAAGCTGTCTATGACGGCAAGGGCCTGTCCGCTTCTGCCCAGCAAATCGGCTTCTTCAAGTTCATAGGAAGGGAGAGACTGGGGTATCAGGGGAACTTCGAAGTCCCGGCCGGTGCGGAGATAGCTCAGGGCTCTCCGCGGATAGGATCTAAACGCATTATAGTAATTTGAAAGCGCGTCCAGCGTCTGGCCCTGAACGGCGTATGAATCGGCGGAAAGGAGGCTGTATTTGCTGTACAGGAGCTGGTGGACCTTCCGGTAAAACTGGTACTGTATGCGCTTGCCCAGGGAAATAATTTTTTCCCTGATGCCGGAACAGGGGTTCAGGCGTTCCCGGTTTTCGAGGCCCTGGTAGGTATTCCAGAGTATTTCGTGAATATCCCGTTTGTAATGATCAGGCGTTATGCCAAAGTTGACCATCCAGGAATGATCCTTCGTGGCAAGACAATCCTCGGCGTAGAGCCGGGCTTCGTCGAGGCGTCCTGCGACCTGATATGCCTGGGCAAGGCTCAACTTGGCGAGGGGCGACTTTTCCCTTTCATAGGCGTTCTCGTATTCGGCAAAGGCCCTGCCAAAATCAAGCTGCCTGAGGTAGAGTTCTCCCTGGGCAAGATGTCCCGAAGGCCGGTCGGCGGACGCAAGCGAGGCGCTGGTTGCCGCGGCTGCTTCCGCGTACTTGTAAAATCGTGATTCCAGTATGGAAAGATTGTAATTCGCCACGGCGCTAAAGATTATGTCTCCCATGGCTTCGGCCTCTGCGACAGCCTCAAGATACCGCGCCTTGGCATCGTCATAACGGAACATATCCGAATAGAGGGTTCCCAGGGTCATGGAAAAATTCCGGTCAGGGCCGAAAAATTCCAGCGCCTGGAGCAGCAGGTCTTCTCCTTCGGCAAGGCGGTGAAGCTTGTAGTACATCCAGCCCAGATCCCCGATAGAGCGGTAATCCCTGGGTTCATGGAACAGTATTCTTTCTAGGTACGAAGCTGAATCAGCGTTCCGGTTAAGCAGGGCGGCGGTCCTTGAAAGCTGGAAGAGCAGTTCAGGGTCATCACCCGCAATGGCCTCGGCCTTTCTGAACTGGTCCCAGGCAAGGCTGTACAGTTCCCGGGAAAAGTAAAGTGAACCAAGGGCCCAGGAAAAACGCAGGTCTCCGGGATAGCGCTCAACGCCGTCCATAAGCAGTTCCAGCGCCCGCTCCCAGTTCTCCCGGTCCTGGGCGGTCATGGCCTCCATATAAAGCTTTTCCCGTTCATCAATTCCTTCCTGGCTGTAGCCCGGCGCGCTGCGGGAAAAAAGCAGGCATAGCATGATAACAAGGAGGAACCCCGCGCCTTTACCGCCCCGCGGGCGTCGGCTGCTGTTTGTGTTGTCATTTACGCTACCGTTGTTTGCAGCGCCGTTGTTTGCAGCGCCTTTTCCATTGCCGCCGCCCGTGTCATCATTGCCGTTGTTCTGCCGGGGCGGCAGGAGCAGGGCCAGGGGTGGAACGATCCAGGCCAGGAAACGCCGGAACGGAAAGACTGCTTGCGCATAACGAGCGCAAAAGAGCCTGTAGAGACCTTTATATCCGGTATATGACACAGCTTCGAACTGCGGGGCAAAGCGGGCCGCTGAACTTACCAGGTACATTTCGTAAAGATTAAACTGAAACGCCGCGTCAAGGCGTTTGGCCCATTCGCTTTCGGTTTCGGCCTGCCTGGGGCCCAATCCGGCCAGGGCAAGGCGGCGGCCGGTGTGGGCCCAGAGGCGCAGGGTTTTTTTCCGCGCCGGGCGGACAAGAAGGAGGGCAAAAAGATGACCGGCCCGCAGACTGAGGATAAGCAGGATAAGGGTCCCGGCAAGCAGCCAGGGCCAGGAACGGCGGACAAGGAACGCGGCCTGCCTTCCCAGGGCTTCAAAAGAACTGTCCTCATCGCCCCCGGTTCTGGCTTCAAGGTTCGAACGGTTTTTGAGAATTTCTTCCATAAGCCTTTCAAACTGACTACGCGAAATTCCCGGCGAAAACACAAAGTCCTCGCCCGGGGAAAGGTTAAAGCTGGTGGGGTCGTATTCTACCCAGCCGTATCCGGGAAACCATACCTCAACCCACGCATGGGCCATGTCCTGGCGTACAGGATAATAATCAAAGGCCCCTGTGTCAGGGTCAATAAAGAAACCCGCCGCGACTCTGGCCGGTATACCCTGGGAACGGAGCAGCAGGGTCATGGCAAAGGCAAAGTAAGAACAGTAGCCTTTTTTGGCGTCAAAGAGAAAATAACCCAACTGATCACCGTCAGGCGCTATGCCCGGCTTGAGACTGTAGCGGTATTCGCCGTATTTGAGGGCGTCATAAATCATCTGAACCTTTTCGCCGTAATCCTGCAGCCCTCCGGTGAATTCCTCTGCTTTGGCGGCAATGCGCGGGTCATTGCCGTAGTCGGTGTAATAACGGTAGCTTTCGCTGTCCATGCCGGAATTTTCCTCACCGGGAATACCCCGCACCGCGTCGATCAGTTCAAAGGGCAGGACTTCGTTTACCCTGCTCTTTACCGCATAGGCTGAATTAAACGAAGATGCGTCCCAGGTCCTGAAAGGGATAACTTCTTCAGGCTGGTGAAGGGCGATAAGGGCCTGGGAATCAAAATTTACCAGGTAGTATTCCTGGTCCACGGTGCGCAGCGGCGCGTCCTCCCGCAAAGACGGCAGGGCAGACGATTTCCAGGTTCCCAAAGGAAGCCGCGCCGGATGTTCCGTCTCGTCGCGGTTTTCGTCCATATAAAAACCCCGTTTGGGATTGTACGCCGAAAGAATAAAACGCCTGAGCAGAATATGGTCGCTGTCGCCTTCCTTGCGGACAATAAGCACCAGATCGGTGTTCATGCTGATTTCGCTTTCGAGCTTGATAAACTGGGAAAAATCAAAGCTGAAAAGTTTTGGCTGCAAGAGGCCGCCTGACTGGTCAACGGCCTTTTCCTCAAAGGGCCTGATCAAAAGGCAGGCGCCCGCAAATACCAGGACAAACATCATCAGCGCGGCGCGGGCCTGTTCAATCTTTCCGGTACGGTATTCAGGGTCGGCGGAAAAAACAAAAGCCAGCAACTGAAAAAAAACAATAGCGCCGAAACAACCGAGTATCAGCGCGGGGAGACGATAGGCCTCTATATTCGCTGTTCGCGTAACAAGAAAAACAACGAGAAGCAACGCGCCCTGGGCGATAAGGTCTCCCCTGAGAAAACGCCGTGAGCTGAGGCAAAAAAAACTCGAAAGGGCTGTCCAGTAATAGGGCAGCAGGGAAACAAAATTGTTCCGATCAAGGCCGAGGAGGAGCGAGTCCCAAAAAACTCCGGTCCCTGAAATAAAAACGCGGGGCAGGGCAAGAAGAAACCGCGCTGCCCAGGGCAAGAGGGCCAGCACCATGACGCCCTGTAACGAAGAAGCGTTCCGGGTTTTTCTGAGCAGCACAGGAACAAAAAAGGCCGCGCCAAGGCTTGTAAGGAAGAGGGACGTATCGGATAAGTCCCCCGCGAGGAGGCGGAACTGGAAGAATATGCCAAACAGGGCAAGGGAACGGCATATAAAGGCAGCAGTTCCGGGCTTTTTTGTACGGCCGCTTTCCGCGCCGCTTTTACCCGGACCGTTAGACGCCAAAACATTGGGCATGACAGCCTCCCCTTTGCCCATAACGGCGGGCGCAAAGTTCTGCCGCCTCCCGCTGCTCTTCATTCTCATAGAGGAAAATAAGTTCTGCTGTTTTTCGCAGGGCAAGAAATTCATCAAGAAGCCCTGAATAATTTCTCGGCAAAAGAAAAATTACTATGCCCTCCTCTCCCGGAACCTGGGGGAGTTTTTCTTCTCCACTCCGCGCGTCCTGCGCCGCAGGATAGGCCAAAAAAGCGGCAAGGGCTTCGGGGTCTCCTGAACGGGGACTGCCGGAGAGGCCGCTGTATCCTATAGAAACTTCCACACCCCGGTCCTTCCAGTCAAAGGCCAGGGCCAGGGCGTATTCGCAGCAGCGGTCCACCATGCGCCGCCCTGCTTCGGCCGAAAAAAGTTCTTTTTCCGCTTTGGTATCTATGAGAATCGCCATTCTGGAACGGGGCGGCGGTTCCCGCTCGCCTTCCCGCACAAAAAGCTCCGCGCCGTGGCCGTAGAGTTTCCAGTTGATGCGCCGGGGATCGTCGCCGCTTACATAGGGCCTGTGGTCGGTGAGGTCGTCGGTACGCACCCAGGACGGTTCAACCCGCTGCCGCTCTCCGCCTGAACGGGACGGAATCACAAGGGCCTCCCTGCCTGACGCAGGCGAAACAAGAAGCCGGGCGCCTTCCTCCTGTTTGCAGGGAAGACCGGCAATAAAAAAACCGGAAATGTCAGATACTGACAAAATATCAAAGGCCCCATAATAAGCGCCCCGGTATGCCGCCTCAAGGGGAGGAAGCGCTTTCTCCGGGTTAAAGATATGCCTGATGTTCCGGCCATCCCTGGTTTCAATATGAACCTCATAGCGTATAACGATGCCGGGCAGGGAAAAAAGCCGCCTGGGCCGGCCGGAACCGGTTTTGTTAAGTCCGGAAAAAAGAAGTTCAGCCTTTCCGCCTGATTCTATCCGCGAGGGAACAAAGGCGGCTGCAAGACCCGGGGCCATTTTCCGGTGGAGTACGGCAAGAAAAAGCACCCCGGCAAAGGAATACGCCAGCGCCGCGGCAAAGGCCGCTCCGGGCAGGGTAAGGGCCAACTCCCCCCGAAGAAGCCCCAGGCCAAGGAGGAGCGCCGAGAGCGCTATAAGAAGGATCGCGGAAAAGCGGGGCCGTATAAAAAAGCGCCTGCCCGGCCGGGGATACAGGACGCTGCCCGTATTGCCGGTCCGGGAGTCAGAGTTCCAGTCGCCGGGCTTCCGGTCTTCCCCGATGGAATTTTCAGCCTTTTTTGATTCCGCTGATTCTGGCAAGACTGATCTCCCGTATGGTTCTTTCGGCGCTTTGACGGTTCTCCCGGAGCTTAACCCGGTGCGCCAACACCGGAACAGCCAGTACGCTGAGGTCCTCGTCGTTTACAAAATCCCGGCCCCTGACCAGGGCCAGAGCCCGCGCCGCCTGAAGCAGGTGAAGCCCGCCCCGGGGTGATACGCCAAGACTAAAGGCCTTGTGAATCCTCGTATCCCGCACTATATCGGCAATAGCTTCCATGAGAGAGGGATGACAGAAAACCCCTTCGGCTTCTTTTTGAGCCTTGAGAAATAAAGACGTTTTAAGAACCGGTTCAAGTTTTTCGAGCCCGTGTTCGGCGGGATTTTCGTTGTAGATGGCGATTTCAGAATCCTTGTCAGGATAGCCCAGCGAAAGACGCATCATAAAACGGTCAAGCTGGGCAGCAGGCAGGGGAAAAGTCCCCTCGCTTTCAACAGGATTTTGAGTGGCAATCACAAAAAAAGGCACAGGCGGCCTGTGGGTAAGCTGACCTATGGTTACCTGCCGCTCGGCCATGACCTCAAGCAGGGCCGACTGAACCTTGGGCGTGGTCCGGTTTATCTCGTCGGCAAGCACCATGTTGGCAAGTACCGGACCGGGAACAAAGCGGAAGCGCCCTGTTTCGGGGTTAAATACATCAACACCGGTTATGTCGTAAGGAAGAAGGTCCGGGGTAAACTGGATACGCTTAAAAATAAGACCAGCCCCCTTGTCGGACACGATGAGACGGGACAGGGTTTTTGCCACCGTGGTTTTTCCCAGACCCGGATTATCCTCGATAAGAACATGCCCCCCGGCAAGCAGCGCCGCCGTAAGCAGTTCGAGGAATTCCCTTTTACCCCGTATAATTTTTTCGGCGCCCTCAATCAGGGCCCTGCCAAATTCGGTACTTTTCATCTTATTTATACTATACCATAACTCCAGTTTTTTTTTAAGTTCCCCGGACAGCTCCGGTAGTTCCTGCATACTATTCCCTGATATTTTGAAAACGCCGCGGAATTCCGATTATAATTATTTGTCAGACAAGGAATTAGCTAATTCATTACCTTACAAGATGAATCTATGGAGCATAGCGTCCGTAAACACCCGGCGGTAAGGCAGCCCGGCCTATACAGAAAATCCGCTTGCCGGTTTTGTCCCGGCGTGGTATTCTAACGATAATGACAAACGCAAGCCCTGTTTTTGATGAAGCAAGAACCGGCCCGGTCTTTCCCGCGCCCTCCACAACTGTCAGGACTGCTTCTTCATTAGGCTAAGCTGGGCTTTGACGGTGGTTTTTGTTGCGGAGGGCTATCCGAACCAGTATGTAGACCTAGATGGAAGGCAAAGGACATCTTTTTTACATCTGGAGATTTCTGGAACTTTTGGGATTCAGTTTTAAGAGAACGGTCAAATTTTTTAGGCAATAATAATACACACCAAAGAATAATTGACACTGGTTATTATTTTAATTGGCGTATTATATATAAGAAAATGGTAATCTAAATGGAAACACAATGATTCCAGGAATTGAATTCAATTTATGCGTGGTAACATAATGAAGGGCGCAGCCATTTTTTTAATAAGCATTTTAATCATCTCTTGCAGGTCCGATAGAAATATCTTACCCGATACTAGTGTTCTGACTTAAACATTTGCCGAAGTGTTTATTGATTTTGCTTTCCCGATTTTTAATAATATTTCATCGGCTTTTTTTGTCCATACAAACTTTCTCCCGGATTTATTCCAT
>JAIRTD010000095.1 GCA_031255115.1 Spirochaetaceae bacterium
GCTCCTCATCGTCTTCATCCAGAGGACGGAGCAGTTCCCGAAGTGATTCTGATTCAAGCCTGAGCTGGTCGAGGGTTTCACTTTCAAGATGTATTGTCTTTAGCCTCAATTCAGGCGGCGGAACAACGCTGCCGCCAAAACCCGAAATACGGTGTATGAGAAATTTCCAGAGCCCGTCAAGCGGCGGTTCTCTACCCCTGGCTATGCCCTGTTCTCTGCCTAAGCCGTATTCAATATACGCAAGGCTTTGCTTAAAAAAATCAATAAAAACAGTATGGCCGCAAAAATCAATGCCTTCGTATTGATAGCTTGACTCGCCAAGGCCGGAAAGACCTTCAAATGCCCTGACTTCGACACGGCGGGACCGGGACGGATAAAAAAAATCAAAAAGCCCCTTGCCGTACTGCTTTATCAAAAAACGGTCTATGCCCCGGAAGGCTTTTTCGGCCAGGGCCCTGACAGCAAGTTCGGGACGCTGAGGGGCCCTTGAATTGTCCGGCCGGATCAGGGTAAACACATCCTCAAGCGAAAGATGACAGACTTCCTCAGGCGCCTGGTCGTCCTGTCTGGCTTTTGCCGGGGCAATATATTTTCGGTGTATGTATTCATTTACCAAAAGGGTAAGGCCGCTCTCAGGCGCGAAGGGGAGGAGTTCGGCAAAGGCTTCCCCGGCGCGGTTGTAGAGGACGCCGAAATCCATAAGCCATAAAGGAAAGAGACGGTCAAGAATGGGAAAATCGGCGCGGTACCCGTGCCAGAGTTTTTGAAGTTCCCTAAAATTATCCATGGGATCGCCGTCTACAAAGAGAATGAGTTCCCGCGTATAAAGCGTTATATAGCCCGTATCGGTTTCTAAAAATTTTCCCCGGCGAAACTCATCGCGCCAGAACAAAAAATACGCGCGCCGGCCGGGACTGAGTTTTTCAAATTTAAGCGCCGCGCCTGACTCGGCGGCAAAGGGAACAAAGGGAAACGCTTTGCCCTTCATTCTGAAGCAGAGCTGTTCGTTTTTGTATTCGGGGACCTTCAGTTTTTTGAATCTTGAAAGCACGGTAAAGCGCACAGAAAGCGGCTGCTCCGCTTCGCTGTAAGTGTCCGCAACGGGGGACTCTGCGTATATTCCGGCCATGGTTCCCGGAGGCGCTCCAAAGGGCCGGGGTGGAAAAAGAATTTTCCATCCTGATTCTCCGCGTGTTTTGGGAAAGGCGCAGGGAACGCCGTCAACGCGAAAAAGGCAGTCCGTATATTCCCGGAGCTTTCCCCGTATGCCAAAGAGAGAAAGATTTTCCGCACAGGACAGCTTCTCCCCTACGCCAACAACCAGGCCCGCGCGCAGGGCGCGTAAGGCGTCAAGGACTTCCGGTCGCGGAGGCGGTTCAACAAGAAAAAGAATATCCGCAGAGGCTTTAAGCATTGCGGAATTTTCCGGGATTTCGTCATAAAAGCAAATGCCCGTTCCCCGGAACTGGGGCGCAAAAAGCGAAAGCCCGCCGTCAAGACGGTTAAGCGGCATGGAGGCCGGAAATATTCCCGCCGCGTAATGTTCTTTGGACATGAGGACGAGGATCTTGATTTTTTCGGAATAGAGCAGAAGGGATCTGAGGTATGAAAGAAGAAGCGGCGCGGCGGCGTCCCAGTTAATGACCATGCCGCCCGGGAGACCCCAGCGGCGGAGAAATTCAAAATGAAAAGAAAAAATATCGGTGCGTAACCCGTTCTCAATCCAGCGCGGCCCGTCAATATGGAGGCCCTGCCAGAAGCCCCTGGTTTTTTCGGACACGCCAAAAATATCAATATTTCTGAGGGCGATTTCGCGTATGCCGCCGCCGTCTATGTAACGGCCCAGCGCGCCTATGCCCAGTTCTTCCAGGGTTTCCTGTTGTATGAGGCCGGGCCCAAGTCCGGCAAGGCCCCTGTCGAGGTTCAGGGAAACTTCCCTGGCCGGATAAAACCTGTCTTTGTAGCACAGGGCCGGTACGCCCCAGGGACTGCCTACGCCCCGTTTATAACGGGGGACGCAGCGGAGAACAAACGAGACAGCTCCTTTTGCAACAGCCTCCCTTTCCTTCATTCCTTGTATCATAGCGCAAAACAAGAAACAGGTGGAGTCATGGGCAAGGCATGGCCGGCCCTATTTTGGGTGTCTATAATGTGGACGGAGGCTATTTAAGGCCGCTGAGGTCCAGCCTGTCCCCTACCCTGATTCCCGCCCTGGCAAACCAGCCCTGGGGAACTTCGAGGGCATAACGCACCTGTTCCTGCGAGTATACGCCCTGGGTACTTTGGGCCTGCATATGGGTTATTTCCGTGATACGGCCGCTCTGGGAGATAAAAGCTATGGAAAGGGGAATGAGGGTGTTCTTCATCCAAAAGCTCATAATCTGGTCCTGCTCAAAGACAAAGAGCATGCCCCTGCCGTCGGCAAGTTCGTTACGAAACATCAGACCTTGTTCCCGTTGGGCATCGCTTAGCGCAAGTTCGACGGAAATGGCAACAGCGGCGCCGTCATTACGCATAATGCTTAGTTCCCGGCTTTCAAAACGGACCTGGGCCGAGCTTCGCGCAGAACAGGCAGGACAGAGGAACAGCGCCAGCAAGAACGCCGGAAAAAGAAAGATACAGTGTGTTTTTTCAGAATGAATCGAGAAATTCCTGACGGCGATACACTTCCGACGACTTTCTGACTTCAGACTCGTTGACCAGCTCATTAAACACCCCCACGTCAATATATTTTACTGTCAGGGGACGTTCAATGGATACCCTTGTCTGCTCTGAAACCCACACAGCCTGTCCGGGGTCAAGCGTTTCGGGCTCGCCGTATTTTTTTACAAACGAGGTGAAGACCGAGTAGTGGTCGATCATCCGGGGGTCCAGGGTAAAGGCCATGATAAACACCGCCCCGTCTTTAAGTTGAAAGTACGCCCGCCGTATAAAGGAAAAACCGGTGGTGTCGATGAGGGTCTCATTGCGGTGCGGGAGCAGGGAAACATCCCGGTCGCTGCGGAAATAAAAATACTCGTCCCCGGCAAGGGCCGCTTTAAGTTCTTCAAGCTCCATGCCAAGAAAAATCCTTCTGAAAGTCCTTGGAAGCCCGCTTTCGTCAAGCGCCACGCCGTCGGCCTCGTCAGAAAAGGCTTCGGGAAGGGCGTCTTCGGCAGTCCCGGCTCCCGAAGTTTGGGCTCCCGGAATCCGGGCATCCGCAGCCTGGCCGGGGGCCTGAGCTTCCTGGGCGGAAACAAAAAGCGCGGGAAAAAGAATAAAAAAAACCGCCGCGGCAATGCCGAGCGCAAAGGCCTTGTTCATATCTTTAGTATCGGCAAAAAACAGCCGGGAAGAAACGCGGAAGTACAATTATTTAGGCTTTGTCCCCCGCGCGGCCCCGGCGACAAGGCGGCAAAAAAGCCAGTACAGGGCGCTGGAAAGCCGGTTCATGGCAAGGATAAGGTCTTTCCGCTCCGTGTCTTTCCCCGGGGCAAAGGCCCTTACCGCCAGGAGCTCTCCTTCCCGTATGCGGGTACGCAGGGTGTTAAGGCGCAGGGCAAGGGGGCCCATGCGGTAATCGGGAACCGGGTGGGCAAGGCCGAAACTTTCCTTTACGTCATGGCTCTGCCGGTGAAGTTCCTCAGCGTCAAGGCCAAAAAGTTCCGGCGGCGGCAGGGGCTTTTCGCTGACTTCGGCGGCAAGAACTTCCCTGAGAAAGGAAAGCACTTCGCCCAGGGCGTCGCAATACCACGCCTGCCCCAGACTATCGGCCAGGGCCTGGGCTTCAAGGACTTCCGCTTCAAGAGAATCAATGCGGCCCCGAAAGGCTATGCGCTCCGACTCCTTGCTCACAAGGCGCTTGCCGGAAAGATGGGTAAAATGTTCGGGCTTGGCGCTTAAACGCCCGCCGCTTTCGGCATCCACAAAGGCAGCGTCTCCATCAATGCCGGCGCTGAAACGTTCCTTAGCCATGGCCCTACTTTTTATCCCAGCACTTTTGCATCAGGCTTTCGCAGCGTCCGTGCAGGGCATTGAGCAAGGCGGCGGCTTCTTTTCCGCCGCAGGCGTATTCCTTCATGAGCCGCCCTTCTTCAAAACACAATTCATCATGAAGGGGAAAGTACTCTTCGAGCAAAAAGAGCATAAAAGCGGTATACCGGTATTCGCCGTAAAGCCTGGGCAGGGTCTCGCCGGGGTACTGTTCCATAACCACAACCTGCCTGTTCCGCACCGCGCTGATTATGCTGTCTTTACTGCAGTCCTTTGCCAGAACCGCCATCTTCGAAATATTAAACCAGGTAAACGCTGCTTCGGTGCTGTGGGCGTCGCTTGAACCAACCACCGGTATGTAACGGCCCTCGGCCCTGAGCTGCTGCCAGAGGCTTATCTGCATCTGGTTTTCGGCCTGGGTCTGGCCGCCGGTCAGCTCAAAGGCGTCAAAGGGCGCGTTCTTGAGCATATAGATACACATTTTTTCGGGAACATGGTAGGCGTCCTCTTCTATCCAATGGGGATGAACCATGATGGACATGCCGCCGGCCTTTTTAATCTCGGCGCAGACCCAAAGGCAGGAAGCGTATTTTAAGCGGTTAATGCCCTGGGGAACATCAAGGGTCCGCACCATTTCGGCGATTTCCCGCTCGTAACGGCCCTGCTCATTTTTGAATATATCGTTGACGCTGCGCTCTCCGGCAAAATGCACATAATGGGTATTATCCCCAGGCGGATGTACTTCTTCGCCGGTAAAAAGGCAAAGGTCTATGGGGATATCCTTAAAATCGTCTATGGCCTCAAGAGAAGGGGCGTACTGTTCGTGGTCGGTAAGGGCCAGAAAATCAAAACCGGCCCTGCGATAGTTCGCGGCCACCACCGCGGGTGTCTCCTTGCCGTCGGAGCGAAAACTGTGAACATGCATATCGCCCCGGTAGGGCCGCAGACAGAACAGATCCTCGTCAAGGGCGTAGACATAGAACCGCTGAACTTCCAGATATACGGGCCAGCTTTTCCGCGGGGGAGGTGGAGGCAGTTCCTTGTCCTTTGGTTTAACGATCAGGGCATAACAACCCTCGTCGCCAAAATCATGGAGAACACTCAAAACCCCTCCCCGCGGCGTGAGTTCATACACCGTATAGGACCGCTCCGGTTCATTGAGATTGGTCTCATTCCTGGGGATGACCGTAACCGAATAGCACAGCTCGTCGGCAAAAGCGGCATGGGGCCCCCTGCCCGCTATGCGTATGGTTCCCTTCTTATGGGCGCGGAAAATTTTGGGGAAGACGTCAAAATAAGC
>JAIRTD010000152.1 GCA_031255115.1 Spirochaetaceae bacterium
GTGGTTATGGAATCAAGGAAGTTTTTTAGCTCCTCTTTGTCTTTGGTGATAACTTCAAAGTAAGCTCTGACCGAGGGAAGTTTGTTCTCCCGCAGCCTGTCCCGCAACCGGCTTTCCAATATGGAACGGTTGGTCTGGGTAAAGTGTATACCGCTCTCGTTGTAGATAAGTTTGCGGTATACGTCAAAATCTGTGTCGCTAAAAAAGACATCCTCAGACATAGTATTACTTTAAGTTGTGCTGCCTTTCGTGTCAATTGACAAAAAGAGGAGATATTATTAAATAGTTGCCTTTTTCATGGAAATGCCAAAAAAAACCTATATTAGTCCGTTGACGAAGTGTTTCAAGGTCTGGATAATATCTTTACATGAAAAAGTATATTTTTGTCACCGGCGGCGTATGCTCAAGCCTCGGCAAGGGCGTTGCGGCTTCTTCTTTGGGCGCCCTGCTCGAAGGAAGGGGCCTTAATGTCCGTATGGTAAAATGCGACCCCTATCTTAATGTGGACGCGGGAACCATGAGTCCCTACCAGCATGGCGAGGTATATGTTACCGGTGATGGGGCGGAAACCGACCTCGATTTGGGCAATTATGCCCGTTTTACCTCAGGCCCCCTTTCCCGCGCAAATTCCATTACCACAGGCCAGGTATACGACGCGGTAATACGCAAAGAACGGGAAGGCCGCTTTTTGGGCCGTACTGTCCAGGTGATTCCCCATATTACCGACGAAATCAAGGGCCGTATCCTTGCCGTGGGCAAGGAAGACACCGATGCCGATGTGGTAATTGTAGAAATCGGTGGTACGGTGGGGGATATCGAATCCATCCCCTTCCTTGAAGCGGCCAGGCAGCTTATTCATGAACTGGGCCGGGGCAACGCCATTTCGGTCCACCTGACCCTTATCCCCGAAGTTGCCGGTGGAGAGCTTAAAACCAAACCCACCCAGCACTCGGTCAAGGCCATGCAGGAACAGGGAATACAGCCCGATATACTCATCTGCCGCGCGCCAATCAAACTTGACGAAGCCACCAGGCGCAAAATAGCCCTCTTTACCAATGTTGAAACCGACGCGGTGTTTACTTCCTATGATATAGACACGACGATTTACGAGATTCCCCTGGTGTTTTACGACCAGCAGCTTGACCAGGTGGTGCTTAAAAAAATGGGCGTAGAGGCAAGGCACGCTAACCTCTCCGCCTGGTACGCCATGATGGAAAAATTTGCCGCCCGCAAGGGCAAGGTACGCATTGGCATAGTAGGCAAATACATGGAACTGCATGACGCCTACAAGTCTGTCTACGAAGCGCTCTTTCATGCCGGCCTTGCCTGCGGGGTCGAGGTTGAACTGGCAAAAATCGATTCCGCCAAGCTGGAAGAAACCCAGGACCCCGAAACCATACTGGGAAAAGCCGCCGCTGACGGCGGGGTAGACGGCGTACTGGTGCCCGGCGGTTTTGGCCAGCGGGGTATCAACGGCATGGTCAAGGCCGCGCGCTGGGCCAGGGAGACCAGGGCCCCGTATCTGGGTATATGCCTCGGCATGCAGATCATGGTCATAGACTGGGGCCGCCATGTGCTTGGCTGGGACGACGCCGATTCTTCGGAATTCAACCCCGACTCAAAACACCCTGTGGTAAGCCTGCTCGAAGAACAGGTTGATGTAAAAGACTACGGCGGAACCATGCGGCTGGGAAACAGCGAATCCCTTGCCGAACCAGGGACCAAACTTATGGCCGCCTACGGAAGCGCCCATATTTGGGAACGCCACCGGCACCGCTATGAATTCTCCAACAAGTACAAAGAAGAAATGACCGAATCGGGCCTTAAAACCGCGGCCTTTACCTCCAACGGCAGCCTTGTGGAATGTGTCGAATGGCCCGATCACCCCTGGGGCCTTGGCGTACAGTTTCATCCTGAGTTTAAGTCCAAGCCCACCGCGGCAAGCCCCCTTTTCAGGGACTTTATCGCGGCAGTCAAAAGCAGGGTAACCCACCAGGAAGTATAACATGAAAACCGCTGCTCTTTTCCGGCTGGCCTTTTTTTCTCTGATTTTTATAGCCCTGGTTTCCTGCAGCTTTGATTACAGCGACGAGGGAACGACCAGCGTCGACGAGCCTGATATTGTCATGGAAGATGTTGAATATACCCGCTTCCGGGACGGGGAACTGACGCTCCGTTTTAACGCAGAAGAAGCCCGGCGCTACGAAAGCAAGCAGCTTATGGAACTGGACAATTTTTCCTTTGAGCAGTACAGCGCCGGAAACAGCCAGCCCAGCGGAGACGAACCCACCGGCCAGACCGGAACCACCAGCGAATCGGCCGGCCAGGACGGGACAAGCGGCGCTTTAAAAGCGGACATTACCGGCTCAGGCGGTTCCGCGGTAATCGAACTTGGGCCGGGCAATGTGCGTATCTCAAACGGAGTTCAGGTTCAGGTTGATTCAGAGGATATACGCCTTGAAGCCTCAAGCCTTTCCTGGAAGGACGAAGAACGCCTCCTCGAAAGCGGCGGCCAGGTTCTCATCGAACGATCCGACGGAACCATGATGAAAGGAAGCAATTTTTCCGCCGACACCCGAAGAAAAACCTGGGAATTCAACGACGGCATAGAAGGAAGCTATGTCCACGAAGAAGAAGAAAGCCCGGTAGATGATGAAAGCGGCCCCTCCGATGCAGATGATGAAACCCCGACAAACGTTGAAACAGTGATGGACGCGAATATGTAATGAGGGAATATTTATAAGTCATGCCTTAGTGTCAACAATATCAAGGTTTAACTTTGCTGCTATCTCCAGTGATATTACCGAGCCCATTGCACCGGTGTCCCAAAGAGCGTTGGTCAGATAGCTTGCAGCGTCGTCGTATACATCAGAAAGCACCTTGACAGGTGTCATAATACAGTCGACTAAATCTGTATAGGTATAGGTGAGTGTGGCAGGGAATTTA
>JAIRTD010000216.1 GCA_031255115.1 Spirochaetaceae bacterium
AGGGGTTTTTCCCCGGCGATAAGCCCTTCGTGGAGCCGCACCTTGCCGCCCCCGCCGGGAAGGTCAAGGGCATAGGCGGGAAGGGCCAGGCCTGATACAAGGAGCTTGAGTTCCCGGTAGAGGGCAAGCCCCTTTCTCAAGGGCACCCTAAAATGGGCGGTCCCCGGGGCAAGGTCAAGCTGAAAGAGGTAGTAGGGCGAGAGACCCAGCTCAAGGCAGTCCTCAAAAAGCCCGGCCAGGGTTTCGGCCCGGTCGTTGATTCCCCTGAGCAGCACGGTCTGCACATGAACCGGAATGCCCGCCTCCACAAGGCCGGTCAGGACCGCCCTGCTTTCCGGGGAAAGTTCTCTGGGGTGGTTAAGATGAAGCGCCACGCGGAGGGGCCTTTGGGCGCGCAGAAAGGCAATAAAGTTCCGGTCAATCCAGGAAGGGCCGGTAATGGGGATACGGGTACAGACCCTGATACGCAGGGAGGGAAATTCCCTCCTGATAAGGGTTATGAGCTTTTCCGCCTTGTCCGGGGCGCTTAAGGGATCGCCGCCTGATAAAAGAATTTCCCGTATTTGAGGACGGGGTTTGAGCCAGGCCAGGACCGCCCTGGTTTCTTCCTCCGGGATAAAAGGCGTCTCCCCGGCCATCCACGCCCTGCGGAAACAGAAACGGCAGCAGCCCCCGCAGTTCCCCGTGGTTTTAAGGAGCACCCTGTCCCGGTACTGGTGTACAAGCCTGGGGAGCGCCCGGTAAGCGCCTTCTCCAAGCGGATCCTCAAGGGCAAAAGGATCTTCACCTTCCTCCAGAGGATCGGGCATAAACTGCCGCCGTATCGGGTCATCCGCTTCGGGCCGGGCCAAAGAAGCAAAGTGGGGCGTTACGGCAAAGGGGAGGCCGCCGCTAATTCTGATCTTTTCGATATAGGCGGCCTCTTCAGGACTCAACGACGCGGCAAGGCGCTGCGGAAGACCGCCTGAGGCAGTGATAAGACGCATAGAAGCAGTATACCAAACACTATATGGCTTCCAGCGCCGGAACATAGGGGATAGCAAAGGTTTCGGCGACTCCCCTATAGGTACAATGACCGCCGCAGGTATTGAGTCCGTTTCTCAGGTGTTCGTCTTCTTTAATAGCAACAGCCAGGCCCAGCCCGGCGATTTTAAGTCCCGGCGTCAGGGTAGTATTGGTCAGGGCCAGGGTCGAGGTTCTCGCCACCGCCCCGGGCATATTGGCTACGCAGTAATGCACAATGCCGCTGTCAATAAAAGTCGGCTCCTGGTGGGTAGTGGCCCTGGTGGTCTCAAAGCAGCCGCCCTGGTCCACCGCTACGTCAACCAGGACGCTTCCCTTTTTCATAAGCGCCAGGTCTTCCTTTGTTACCAGGCGGGGCGCTTTTTTACCGGGTATCAATACCGCGCCCACCACAATGTCGGCTTCGGCTATTGCCGCCTTGATATTGGCGGGGGTGCTGTACAGGGTTTGAATTTTATTGCCGAATAGATCGTCAAGATAGGCCAAACGCCTGAGGTTAATGTCTACGATGGTTACCCTGGCGCCAAGGCCAACGGCGATTTTGCAGGCTTCCGTTCCCACAGTGCCCGCGCCTATGATGACCACCCTGCCCTGTTCCACACCGGGTACGCCGGCCAGGAGCACGCCCCTGCCGCCAAAAGTGGTTTCGAGATACTTTGCCCCTTCCGCCACGGCCATTCTGCCGGCTATGGTACTCATGGGCGCAAGACAGGGCAGGCCGCCTGAAGCGTCTGTGATGGTTTCGTAGGCAAGGGCCTGGGTCTTTGCCTTGAGCAGCGCATCTGTGAGTGGTCTGTCGGCGGCCAGATGAAGATAGGTATACACAATCTGATCTTCCTTTAGATACTTGTACTCGGCTTCAACCGGTTCCTTGACCTTTATAATCATCTGAGCGGCATCCCAGACTTCTCCGGCGGAAGACAGAATCCGCGCTCCCGCGCCCTTGTACTCCTCATCGGCAAAGCCGGAACCTTCTCCGGCGCGGGTTTCTACCAAGACCCTGTGCCCCGCGGCAACATAGGCCGCCGCCCCGCTGGGGGTTAAGCCAACCCGCGACTCCTGATTTTTTATCTCCTTCACCAATCCGACAAGCATCTTTTCTTCTCCTGTAACGCGCCCCGCCTATTCACGCATCATGAGCAGGGCCATAACCTTGGCGTCGCCAAGTATATTGGCCATGATGGTGTACTCATTGGGCGAATGAGCCCGGTCGTCAAGACGGCCCCACACCGCCGAATCTATACCCTTGTTGCGGAGATAGGCGCCTACAGTCCCGCCGCCTATGCCTATGGTCCTTGCCTTTACCTGGTACACCCTGGCGACCGCCCTGGAAATAAGCGCAACGAGGAGCGCGTCAGCGGAAGTCGGCTTTGATTCCATCTTCTGGGCAAGGGTATAATCCACAGCGACCTTGTACTGGCCTTCCACTTCCGCCTTTATCCGGTCTACTTCCGCGAGAACCGTATCAACCGGATAGCGGGGGAGAATACGCATATCCATGCAGAAAACATCTTCGCCGGGTATGGTATTGATATTGGGAACATTCGCCTCTTTTTTGGTCGGCTCAAAAGTAGAATAATCAGGCTCAAAAAGCGCGTCCCTGGCGGAAAATTTTTCCATAAGACCGTAATGCAGTCTCACGGCAAGATCAGCCCCGGCAAGATGGGCGTTGATACCCTTGTCAGGCATGGAACCGTGGCACTGTGCGCCCTTGGTAACAAAACGGGCCCAGATAATATTCTTCTCGGCAATTTCTATCGAAGCGCCTTCCTCGTCTCCGCCGTCAGGAATAAGCACCATATCGTCCTTGCGGAAAAGTTCCGGTATGGCCTTACCCTGGTTGTTGAGCAGCCAGTCAATACCGTAATAACTGCCGTTTTCCTCATCGGCGGCAAAGAGGAGCTTTACCGTATAAGAAGGCGTGATACCCTGGTCAAGAAGCGCCAGGGCGGCCAGCACCGAAGCAACAAGCCCCTGCTGATTATCCTCAACACCCCGGCCAATGAGCCGGTGCCCCAGAGGCCCGTCCTTTTTTTCGACCACAGTCCAGGGATCACTCTCCCAGAGCGAAGCCTCACCCGGAGGAACCACGTCCAGGTGGCTCATGATCCACAAACGGGGGCCGTCGCTGCGCCCCGGAATAGTAGCAATAAGATTCGGCCTTACACCGCCCTTCGCCCGGGAATCCGGGGCATCATAGCGTTCAAGTTCGGTGATACCATGCTTTTTAAGCCAGGCCTCAAGAAAAACACATTTATCCAGTTCGCCCTCCCCCCCCGAATCAGGAGAGAGCGCGGGCCTTTTGGTCAACTCTGTTTCCAGCTCCACTGCCAGCGGAACACTCTTTTCGATAAACTCAAAAACCTTTTCTTCCATCACCGTACTCCTCAAAGGATAATTACCTTCCAGAATACCGGCTTTTGCCCTTTTGGTAAACATACCCCGAAAACCCATGAAGGGGGGCCTGTTTCCTAACAAAAAACGCAAAGCGTTTTTTTTTTTGGAGTTTTGCTCCGCAAAACTCCGCGCCGAGGCCAGCTTCCGGCCCCCCTCCGGCGCAGCCAGGGTCTGCGCCTACCCCCGGACCGTTGTTTTTTTGCCCCTTTTAGGGTAGTGTTATATGGTATGAGACGCTGTATATCCTGTTTTTGTCTTTTACTTGCCGCGCTGCCCTTTTTCGCGTGTATGTCCTGTACGAGG
>JAIRTD010000207.1 GCA_031255115.1 Spirochaetaceae bacterium
ACAAACCCGATGTCACTTTAGCTTCCTACTTCAACGTCATTTCCACCGACAAGGAGGAGCTCAAGGCTTTTCTGGACTCGGTTACCACCAATCTGACCCGGTTTTTCCGAAACCAGCCCCATTTTGACGCTTTTGAGAAATTTGTAATACCTGAGCTACGGAACATAAAAGGCGCTTCGGAACACAAGACCATTAAAATATGGAGCGCAGGATGTTCCACCGGCGAAGAACCCTATACCATAGCCATGCTCCTCGAAGAATTGCTGCCCCCGCCCTGGAAATACGAGATTATTGCCAGCGACATCAGCCTTAAATGCCTCATGGTTGCAAAAGAGGGCTTTTACAGCGAGAGCCGTATTGTGGGCATACCTGAGGCCTACCTTCACAAATACCTAAACAAGGTTGACCAGGGCTACCGTATAAAGGACGAAATCAAGGCAAAAATCCGCTTTGACTATCATAACCTTAAAAACGATTCGGGCCAGAGGGGTTTGGACGTGGTATTTTGCCGTAACGTACTTATCTATTTTGACGAAGCGGCCCAGACCGCAGTGGTAAACCGTTTTTGGGATTCAATGGCCGCAAAATCGTTCCTTTTTATCGGACATTCAGAATCGCTCTTTGGAATGGATACCAAATTTGAATTTGTAAAAACCCAATGGGCAACGTTTTATAGAAAATTTACCTAAGGGAAGCACCGATACACGCAATGGAAGGAGCATAATCATGACTGACGAAGTTTCAGTATTGATCGTAGATGATTCAGCGCTGATGCGAAACCTGATTTCCCGCATGATAGATGCGACGCCGGGGCTGGCTGTGGCCGAAAAGGCGATGAACGGCATTTTTGCACTGCAAAAGATACCCAGAGTTACCCCCGACGCCATAGTGCTTGACCTTGAAATGCCCGAAATGAACGGCATAGAATTCCTCAAAGAACGGAAAAAGCGGGGCATTGATATACCGGTAATTATCCTCTCGTCCCTGGCCCGCCGGGGCGCGGAAATCACCATGGAGGCCCTTTCCCTGGGCGCCAGCGACTTTGTGATGAAACCTTCAGGTTCGGTCTCCGAGGACGTAACCAGCGTCAAAGACGTGCTCACCGGCATGCTCCTCGCCTATGGTTCCCAGTATCGCCGCCTCAAGGGAAAAAAAGTCCTCTCGCCTTCAGAATATCCCAAAAAAGAAGCGCCCCAGCATCCTGATTTCCTGCAATCGCGGACCTCCGCCGCTCCCACCAAGGCTCCCGAACCACTGCGGAAGCCAGGCAAGATAGAAATTATCGCCATAGGAATTTCTACCGGCGGGCCTGACGCTCTCCGCGAGGTTTTTGCCCATATAGACGCCGACCTTAAACAGCCCATACTGGTTGTCCAGCATATGCCTGCGGGCTTTACCCTGGAATTTGCCAAAAGCCTTGACCGGCTCTGTCCCCTGGAGGTCAAGGAAGCCGAAGAAGGGGACCTCATAAAACCGGGCCGCGTACTCATTGCCCAGGGCAACAAACATCTGGAACTGGAAAAGAAAGCCCTTGCCACAATCGCCCATCTTTCCGACGCCCCGCTTGTTTCGGGACACCGGCCTTCGGCAGATGTACTCTTTGCGTCGGTGGCAAAGACCTACCAGAACCACGCCCTGGGGGTCATCATGACCGGCATGGGAAAAGACGGCGCGGAGCATTTAGGCGATATATACCGGGAAGGCGGCATTACCCTGGGCCAGGACGAGGCCAGCGCCGTAGTCTACGGCATGCCCAGAGTAGCCCACGAAATGGGCCATGTGATGGAACAGGTCCCCCTTGCCAAGATGGCAAGCAGAATCTGCGCCATAGCCAAGGGCTAAGCCTCTCAGGTGGTCTCTACCTGCTTTGCCAGGGCCGCGTTCTGGTCATTGCTCCGTACAAGCCGTTTTGCCAGAAGTTTTGAGAGAAAGAGGCCGTAGTGGGGGTATTTGCGTATTACGTCGATAAAGGTTTTTCTGGTAAGGAGTATGAGCTTGCCCGCGCTTTCCGCCTTGACCTTGGCGGAGCGTTTTTGGTTGAGGAGAAAGGACATTTCGCCCATAAAAATATCCTGGGGGCCAAGGGAACCAACCTGTTTTCGTTTGTGAATAACTGAATACTTGCCGCTGGCGATATAGTAGAGGTAATCGCTGGGTTCGTTCTCTTTTAAGACAATATCGCCCTTTTTTACCGAGATAAGCTGTGCCTTTGCCAGGGCCATAGGCACATCAGGCTCTACAGAGACATCGTGGTTGATGATGAGCTTTACCTGGTTTCCCCTTTTATTGTATTTAAGCTCGCTGGAAAACATGGTGGCAAGCCTGATGCCCCTGCCGTGCAGGCTGGTCATGTCCTGTTCCTTTATTTTTCTGAGGCTCTCCCGGACATTAAAGCCTGTTCCCTGGTCTCTGATGGTAAATACGGTCTGGCCCTGTTTTATTTCCCACTGAAAGTCCACCCGCTTTGCCCTGACGCCGGGTTTTTTACAGCGCTCGAGAACCAGATCTACCACGGACTTGCCGTTTTCCATGGCCCTGGTTTTTTCGTCGTAGCTTATGGCGCAGTTGCCGTGCTCAATGGCGTTTATCAAAAGCTCGTCCAGGGCAAGCTGGAGGTGCATTTTCTTTTCGGGGGTGATACAGCCCCGCTGGGAAAGAATAGTCGCCCCAATGCCGGCGTACAGGGGAACGGCAAGTATGTCGTTCTCAAGCACAAAGCCGCCGGTAGAACCGCCGGCCAGTTCCCTGGTGATTTCCCGCTGAAAGATGATCTGGTAGTTCTCCCTGATAATGTCAATGCTTTTTACCAGATGGGACTGTATGCGGGTTTTTTCCAGCAGACAGAGTACATTGATAATACGGTATTTGGCAAGGAGTTTTTCTTCCTTGTCCTGGTCGCCGGAAAAGATGCCGATGATGCCGAAATTATTGGCAAGCCATTTGTCATTTTTGATACGGAGAATGGCCTTTTCGATGGAAAGGTTGGGGTCGGAAAAATTGATAACAATTATTTCAGGAAGCTCGTAATCCAAAAATTCAATTATTTCTTCTCTTTCGGAGAGGAATTTTAGGGCGAAGTCTTTCTTCCCAAAAAACGCTGTTTCTATTGTCGCTTTAACATCAGGGTCGGAATTGATGATACCAAGTGTAGCCATAATGATTCCCTTTCAAAACACTTGCCTTATACGTCTGCTTTATAGGTTTACAATAAACATATAGCGATTTCAGTTTCTGCGCAATGCCTCCACCGCCAATGTTATGTTTTCTTTAATTTGAGATACCGATGGATGGTGAAGTACCGACAGTCTAAATATGGCACATTCCAAAAACCCATAGAGAAGATCGTTTAGGGTTTTTACATTCACCGGGGGAAGTTCTCCCTTTTTGATACCCGCAAGGACCATGCCGGTGATTATGTGGCGCAGCCGTATGGTTCTCCGCCTGACCCGGGTTTCCGGATTGGTTTCACTTTTGGAAAGATATAAAAGATAATTAAGAATAACTTGAAGCAGACGCTGGTTTTCTTCGAGCCGGTCAACGATCAGGGAGAGAACCTTGATGAGTTTATCCGCGCAGTGGAGGTCCTTCTGCTGTTCGGTAAGGGTAATGTCCGCTTCCACATCCTGAAGGAGCTGTTTGATGCTGTATGTAAAAATTTCTTTTTTATTTTTGAAGTAAATATACAGAGTGGTCCGGGTGATACCGCAGCGGTCGGCGATTTTTTGAAAAGTCGCGTCTTCAAAGCCCTCGTCCACAAAGACATCCAGGGACTTTTCGAGTATGTCCTTGCGCCGTTTGTCATGTTCAACCACGATAGACATGGTGTATTCCCCCTATTTCCTCATAATGATAAAAATTCATAAAAAAATGAATCGGTGGCGCCGCAGGTTATTTTGCGCACCGTATCGGCTTTTTTGCCGAAATGGGATTCAAATCCAGGATGATCGCTTATCACAACAAGTTTCCAGCCGGGAAAGTGTTCCCCCAGCGTGTACATGTCCCGGTACAGGGCCTCCGCCCCGCTCCGGTCGCCCAGACGTTTGCCGTAAGGCGGATTGGTGATGATAAAGCCGTTTTCGGCCTGGGCCCTTGCTTCGGTCATGGGGAGGGTCCTGAAACTGGGCATAAAGGGAAGTTTTTCGCCGGTCTGTATGCCCCGTCCTGGTTCCCGGCCCCTGGCCAGATCGCAGGCCCGCCAGGCGTTTGACTCGGCCAGGGCAACGGAGCGCCGGTCGCTGTCGCTGCCTGATATGCGTATAAGTCTTTCGGTATCAACCCTGCCCATGAGTTCGGCGCGTATGGCCGCCTCCAGTTCCTTGTCGCCTATTGCCAGGGAAGAAAGGGCAAAGGAGCGGCCCAGGTTTGGGGCCATGTCCCAGGCGTAGAGGCTTGCCTCTATGGCTATGGTCCCTGAACCGCAGAACGGATCGTACAGGGGGAATTTGCGCTTCCAGCCTGAAAGCAAGAGCAGGTCCGCCGCAATGGTTTCCCGCAGGGGGGCAACGCCGCCCTCGCTCCGGTAGCCCCGCTTAAAAAGCGGTTCGCCAGAAAGGTCGAGAAACAAACCCACCTGGTTTTTGTCGATATAGACCCGCAGCTCCGCTATAGATGTTTTTCCGCCGGAGTCATCGGGCAGCCTTTCTACGTTATAGGCCTTGCACAGGCGTTGGGCGGCGGCCTTGTGTACCACGGCTTGAATACTGGTCTCGGCGGCCAGCACAGAACGGCTGGAACGTACTTTGGCAACCTTGATGCCCATGCCCGGCGGAACCAGGCTTTCCCAGGGAATGGCGCTGGTTCCGGTAAAAAGTTCGTCAAAATCCCCGGCAGGAAAGCAGCCGCATTCAAGGAGCAGGCGGTCCGCCGCCCGCAGCGACATAAGGGCCCGGTAAAGGCCGGCGGTATCGCTTAAAAAGCGAACCCTGCCGCGGGCAGCGTCAAGCACTTTAAAGTGTAACTTCCGCAGCTCATTGGAGACCACTTTTTCCGCGCCCAGGGCACAGAGGGCCGTGGCTGTTCCGGTTCCAGCCCATGCTGCCGGAGGCCGTGTCTTAATTGCCGCAGGATTCATTTTATTCGCCACAGGTACAGTATAGCATATTTTGTAGAATTGTCATGCTAAATTTTACAGCCCTTTAATCCAGGTTAGTTCGTGCTTGTTGTGGTGTAAATGCACCACCCGGGAACCAGGTATGGCGGCAAGACGGCGGGCGCTTTCGTTGTCTGAAAGGCCCTGCATTTTTATTGTACAGATGAATTTGCCGCACAGCCCTGACGCAAGCCAGGCTTCTATCCAGTCGCAGAGCCTCGGCGGATAGCAGATAACATCGGAAAATACCCAGTCCGCCTTGCCCAGATCCTGGGGTTTGAGGGTAAAAGCATCGTGTTTCAGGTAGCTTACGCCGGGGCGATTACGGACGCTGCCTTCCAGGGGAGAGCGGTCAATGGCAAGAACAGAAGCGCCCAGTTCCGAGAGCGCCCAGGTCCAGCCTCCGGGGCTGGCGCCGGCGTCAATACAGACATCACCCTTTTGGGGCCATGTTCCGGCGAGACTCAGGGCTTCCCAGAGTTTAAGGTAAGCCCTGCTTGGCGGATCTGTTTTGTTTTCTTCAAATTTTATGACGCCGCCGGGAAAGGGACTCGTGCAGGCAGGGGAAGCAATGAGCGTGTGGGCGTCAAGCAGGGTCCAGCTCCCCATGGGAATATCCGGCGCCTTCCAGGGAAAGGCCCTGGGCTTGTTTGGCAGAACAGGAAGTTTTTCCTGGAGCAGCGCGCCGCGCCGGTACTGGGTAAAGAGGAAAGGCGCCCAGTTCCGCTGTATACCCCTAAGCGCCCTGGCCGCCTCGGAGATAGAATCAAATTCAAGTTTGAAAGGAGTAAGCCAGGTATTTTGCGCCCAGAATACTTCCTTGTCGGCCTCGCTTGCAAGAAGCAGCTTGTTTTCGCCGGAACAAAGCGGCGTATAGCCCCGGCCGCCTTCGTCCAGTTCCCTTTCGAGTTCGTGAAAAAAACGGGGTATGCCCTGGTGGATGCGCCCCGGAAAGCCGGTCATACCGCGGCGGCGCGCCAACTGATATAGTCAACGTAACGCTGAAAGAGCTTTCCTTTTGGAGAAGAAATGACTGCAAAGCCGATTTCGCAGGAATAGGCGCTGGTTTTAATCCAGCGGGAACTTACCACAAGCTCAAAATTGCCGATTTGAGCCTGGGATTCGGGTATAATTTCTACTTTGTATTCGGTATCGGGCTTAATATTGATGTACATAGTACATTCTATGCAGCAGCCGGTGATACTCAGGTCCTTTAACAGCGCTTCGCCTTCAAAAACATCTTTTATCCTGGCTCTGGCAAGGGTCGGGTGGCGTACATTTTCGCGGTTATTAAACATGACGTCTAATTCTGTCCGATGACAGGGATTTCGTCAAGCCGTTCTTTCTGATTCGTAAAACAGCGTTGCCGCGTCCTTAAAACTTTTTATGTCCTCTGAAAGCAGCTTTTTGGCCATATCGCGTACAAGCTGTTTGGTCGTCTCGCTGGTAATGTATTCTACAGGGGACTTTCCGTCGATGCGGGCTATCATCATCATGGCGAGTATGGCAACGGCGTCGGCCTCGGTTTGTTTGGGGTCGCCGTAGTTCATCATGTTGAAGTAGGTATCGGTCATATAGAGGAGCATATTGAGAAAGGCGGCGGACCACTTTCGCAGGTGGGCGCTTTTTAACACAATGTGGTTGGTAAAAAAAGCCACGTCAAATACCGGGTCGCCGTAGTGGGAAATTTCATAATCCAGAATGCATATATCCCGGTTCTTGAGAACCAATATGTTTTTGGGGCTGTAGTCGGCGTGTACCAGAGACAGCTTTTGTTCTTTGAGGCGCTTTATAAGCTTCTGGCCTGTTTCCTTGAGTTCGGGGTATTTACCCAGCACAAATTCAATATAAGGTGAAATTCTAAGCTGGTAGAATATGGTGTCGTCGGCAAAGGCTTTTTGTATTTCGGCGTCCTTGAAGCATTTATTGTGTACCGTTACCAGGGCCAGTATGGTTTTTTTTGCCACTTCAAAATCAAGTATGCCGTTGAGGAGATCGGTTTTCCACATGGTGCAGTCTGGAGGAGCCGCGTTACGGAGCAGTATGTAGTTTTCGGGGTCGTAAAAAAGTACGGCTGGAACGCTTTCGGGCACATAGCGGTTGTACACCTCGTTTGCTTTGGCTTCTATGGCCATGCGGGCGGGATCTGCCAGCCATTCTTCCTTGACGGCCAGTTTGGGGCGGCCCTGCTTTACCAGCATGGTCTTTCCCGCTGTTTCTATAAGGGCTGCAATACAGGAAACGCCGCCGGTACAGTAATTGAGCGTATAGGGTTCTTTTTCGGTAATGACTTTTTTGTCAAAAAGATAGTTGATTAACGATTCGCGGTTCTCAATATCCAGCAATTTGGGTACTCCCTTTGTTATAGCGGCAGTTCTGTCCGCATAGCTATGGTGCGTTTACGACGGCTACGGCACACGCGACCGTAGCGCCTACCATGGGGTTGTTCCCCATGCCCATAAGTCCCATCATTTCTACATGGGCCGGCACCGATGATGATCCGGCAAACTGGACATCTCCGTGCATACGGCCCAGGGAATCGGTAATTCCATACGACGCGGGGCCGGCGCCCAGGTTATCAGGATGCAGGGTCCTGCCGGTCCCGCCGCCTGAGGCAACCGAAAAATAAGGCTGGCCGTTGGCCTCGGCCCACTTTTTATAGGAACCTGCTATCATGTGCTGGAACCGGGTCGAATTGGCTGAATTGCCGGTGATGGATACATCAACCTTTTCGTATTTCATGACCGCTATGCCTTCCATCACGTCGTTACTGCAATAGACCTTGATGTCCTTCCGGTTCCCCTTGGAAAACGCCTTTTCTGAAATGATTTTGAGGGTATCGGTGGTGTGGTCGTAGGTGGATTCTACATAGGTAAAGCCGTTTATCCTTGCCAGCGTGTATCCGGCGTCTTTGCCAAAACCGTTTAGGATTACCCGGAGCGGGGTTTTTCTGACCGTGTTGGCGGCGTTGACAATGCCTATGGCGCCTTCGGCGGCGGCAAAGGATTCGTGGCCCGCCAGGAGGCAGAAACATTTGGTTGCTTCGTTGAGCAGCATGGCGGCCAGGTTTCCGTGCCCTGTGCCCACCTGCCGCAGTTCCGCCACTGAGCCGGGCACAGTAAAGGCCTGAAGGCCCTCGCCTATGTACCGCGCGGCGTCCACCGGATTTTTCGCGTTGGATTTTAAGGCAATGGCGGTCCCTATGGTATAGGCCCATACGGCATTATCAAAACAGATGTTCTGGATGCCCTTGACCAGTTTATAGGTATCAATGCCCCGGGAGAGGCACAGGGACATGGCTTCTTCAAGATCTTTGATGCCGTATTTGGCAAGGCATGCGTTGATTTTGGGCATGCGGCGTTCCTGCCCTTCAAATTGCGCCATGGCGTACTCCCTATTGATTGCGCGGATCTATATACGCGTCCGCGTCTGCATATTGACCATAAACGCCTATATTTTTTTCGAAGGCTTCTTTGCAGTCCATGCCTTTCCGTATGGCGTCCATCATTTTTCCGGTATTTACATAGCGGTATCCCACCACCTCCCGGTCGGCGTTCAGGGCCATGTCAAGAACATAGCCCTCGGCCATTTCGAGATACCTGACACCCTTTTTCTTGGTGGCAAATACCGTGCCTCCCTGGCTGCAAAGGGTTTTGCCCAGATCTTCCAGGGAGGCCCCAACAGGCAGACCGCCTTCCGAGAAAGCGGTCTGGGTCCGGCCGTAGGCGTATTGCATAAAAATATTCTTCATGGCCATGTTGATGGCGTCACAGGCCAGATGGGTATTGAGGCCTTCCAGCAGTGTTTTACCGGTAAGGTGTTCGCAGGCTACAGCCGCGCCGTGGGTCGCCCCGGTGCAGCCGGTGGTCTCGACCAGGGCTTCTTCTATGATGCCGTCTTTTACATTCAGCGTCAGTTTGCAGCAGCCCTGCTGGGGTGCGCACCACCCTATTCCGTGGGAAAGGCCGGATATATCCTTAACCTCCCGCACGGCGACCCATTTGCCTTCTTCCGGCAGCTCCGCCGGGCCATGTCCCTTGGGACAGGCGACGAGTTCCATCCGTTCCACTTCTTCGGTAAATTCCACAATCAGCCTCCAGCCGGTTTTACGTTACACCCTGTCCTGTACCGCTTAAAAGAATATAGCGTTTACAATGATAAGGATGATGGATCCGACAATAGGAACCGTTATGGTTCCTATGGACCAGGTCCTCAGCGAAGTATTGGTCGGGAATCCGCTGAACCGGGTAACAACCCAGAAGTACGAGTCGTTCAGGTACGAAGGACACATGGCGGTCGTACAGAGGGCAAGACCCGCGATAAGGGGATTGATGCCCAGGGTGGGGATCATGGGCGCGAGTATCGCCGCTCCGGTAACCATGGCAACCGTGCCTGAACCCTGGGGGAAACGGAGCAGTACGCCGATAAGAAGGGGCACCATGATGACAGGCAGAGAAGAATTGGCAATGGCGGTGGCCATAATAGTACCGGCTTCGGTTATTCTGATAACATTGCCCAGAGAACCGCCCGCCGCGGTAACAAATACAATGAGACCCGCGCTGGCAATGGCGGCTTCGATGGTAGAAAGACATTCTTCCTTGGTCTGTTTGCCCGCCAGTATATACATGGACATTACAACAGAGATAAAGATAGCTGTTACGGGATTACCGATAAGATCCAAAACCACGACAACGGGGCCGGTCAGATGCATAACGCTGATGCAGATAGAGCGCAGGAGTATTAACAGCACCGGTATAAGCAGGGTGGCAAAGGAGATACCCGCGCCGGGGAGAGTATCGTCTTTGAGGAGTTCTTCAAAATCAGAAGAAACCAGCTCTTTGCCTTCAGCCTGACGGGCTTCGATCCTGGCCAGCACCTCTTTTTGCGCCGCAGAAAGTTTGGCGGTTTCGCTCGCGTCCCGTTCGGGGAAAATGCCGGGAACCGTAGTGCTTATCCAGCGGAAGAAAAGTACCGC
Source organism: Spirochaetaceae bacterium (assembly GCA_031255115.1). Classification (GTDB taxonomy): domain Bacteria; phylum Spirochaetota; class Spirochaetia; order Treponematales; family Breznakiellaceae; genus JAIRTD01. Next base: position 10,065 of record JAIRTD010000207.1, read on the forward strand.
AAAAATAAAAAGAGGAACCGAAAGCATGATGCCG
>JAIRTD010000259.1 GCA_031255115.1 Spirochaetaceae bacterium
AGCGGGACGGTCAGGGTAGACGTGGTTTTATAGCCCGAAATCTTGTCGTAGCCTGTGGCAAAGGAATACGGCGCTCCCTGGGGTATCTTATAAACATCAGGAACGTTTACCAGTTCCTGGCTCAGGGCGCAGTAGCCGGAAATGGACTTTTCGCTTATGGGAACCGAAAAGACCGAAAAGATCAGTTTTTGGCCCGGAGGCAGATCTTTGGAGAGGGTATCGTTCTGGGAATATTTGATGGCAAGTTCGTCAACAAACTCGCCTGACTTTCCTTTTATCGTCTGTTTTACGTAGATTGACCCGGCGTCGGCGTGCACAACTTTTCTGGCTTCCTGCAGTATGCGTTCCAAAAGCAGGTCCAGGTCCTGGATTCCATGTAGTTCGGAATCAAGTTGAAGTATCGATTTGAAGTCCGTCTTAAAGGTCATAGGCCGAAAAAACTAGTCCCTCCTGCCGGTACATTTGATAATGTGATAGCCGAACTGAGTCTGCACCACATCCCCTACCGATCCCGGGGAAAGGCGCTTTACCGCTGATTCAAAAGGGGCGACCATCTTGCCCGGTCCAAACCAGCCAAGGTCGCCTCCTGATGACTTAGACGGGCAGCTTGAGAATTCCCGCGCCAGTGATTCAAACTGGCCGCCTTGTTTGATTTTCTTGAGAATATCCTCAGCCACTGCCCGGTCTTTTACCAAAATATGACTTGCCCGCCATTCCATATCAGCTCCTCCTCATAAAATATCTATTTTTTCTACTTTTATCAAGAGAAAAGAAAAAAAATTACGCAGAAGTTGAAAAACCCCGGGGAAAGGAGTAACCCCGGGGAGGAGCACAGGAAAATGGATACAAACTCCATCATCTCCCACTACAGGAACAACAGCGGCCGTAAAAGGTAACAGCAAATTTAGCCGGAAGGGTCCTGCGCCCTGTCCTGCCCGCTTTTTTTGAGCCTGGCTACGATAAGTTCATAGGCCGCTATGGTAGCGCTGAGTATGATATTCTGAACTTCTCCCCTGCCGCCCCAGTCGGCGCCTTCAGAATGGTAGAGGTGCGTCAATATGCCTTCGAGGCTCTCCAAAGTGCAGTCCGGGTCCGACTTGAGGCGGCGTTCAAGGCCCAAGAGCTCTTCTTCCAGGGTGTGTTCATAGGTATTTTCCCGCCAGTCCGCTGATTCAGCCATACACACTCCAAAAACTATTCAGGCGCGCTTTCAGGGCCGGACCCCTATCCAGTTAGGGTCGGCAAAACGGTTTTTTGCCAGGTCCAGGGCCCGTTCATCTTCTTCGCCGGAAGGGAGAGCGGCCTTTTCAGGCGGATTTCCCGGCGTTCCGGTAAATTCAAGTTCCAGGGCGTCGAGAAAGCCCCGGCGCATCGCGTCCAGCGCCTCTTCGTAGGGAACTTCCCGGCCTAAAAGCGCTTTCAGGCTGCTTACCCGCTGTTTTGCGCCGGTAATGCGGCGGCCACCGGTCTTTTGAGGGGGAACTTTGAGCAGTTCAAACATCAGGTCCGGGTCGGTATCCAGCAATATGGTTCCGTGCTGGAGCAGGGCGCCGGTTTTTCTTGTCTGGGCGTTGCCTGAAATCTTCTTTCCCATACATTCTATATCGTTGACCGGAACAAAAGAAGCCTCAAGCCCAAGGTTTTTAAGCCCCCGCACAATGCCGGAACAAAGTATCTCGTAGGATTTTTGTATATTCCTGCCGGCAAGGGGATGCTTGAGGGGCAGAACCAGGCTGTAGGTAAGTTCGGCGTTATGAAAAACCGCCCCGCCGCCGGTAAGACGGCGCACCACATCCACGCCCCGTTCCCTGCACGAGCTTAGGTTGACTTCTTCGTCAAGGCCCTGAAAATAGCCTACCGATACCGCCAGCGGTTTCCACGCGTAAAAGCGGAGGCAGGGAAGGCTCGCCCCGCGAGAGACCGCTTCCAGAAGGGCCTGGTCAAGGCCCATATTGTAAAAGGCGTCGCGGAAGCCCGTATCCAGAAGCCTGAACACATGACTCATTCGCCCTTCTCCCCTGACGCCTGAGCTTTGGAGGCAGAATCCAGAAGGGCGGCGGCAAGTACTTCGGCAAAGCCCCGGCCGCTGATACCAAAGGCTTCGATACCCCGGCGCTCAAGAAAGGCGTCAATGACCCCTGCCGCGTCCTCCGCCCTGACGCCGCAAAGGACCTGTTCAAGTTCCTCGAATTCCTCTTCGGGGCTGGCAAAAAAATCCCCCCGTATGCTGATGTTTCTGATGACGCCGCCCTGGGCCTCGCCGGAAAGACGTATCAGTTTGCAGCCCGGAGGCTTTCCCAGCCCTTCAAAATGTATGATCTGCTGAAGCGCGTCCGCCCCGGCGTTACCAAGGACCCGCGCGGCGTGATAGCTTGTCCGGGCAAGGGGAGCGGCTATCACCGCCCGGAAGCCCCGCTTTTCCGCCTCGCTCCGGTACGCGGCAAACTGTTCGGGGCTGATATATTCTTTTACGGGAAGCTGTTTTTGCGTGGGCCGCAGGTACTGGCCGAGTACGAGAACGTCGGTTTCCACGGCCCGAAGCCTGTCCATGGCGCTAAAGAGTTCATTGGCCTTTTCTCCAAAGCCGAGCAGTATGCTGGTCTTGGTAAGGGGGACAGGCAGTTTCAGGGCCCGGGCCCTGCGCTTTGCGTCCCTGAGAACCGAAAGGCTCTTTTCAAAAGACGCGCGGGAATCCCTGACTGTTTTCTGTAAAGAAGGAACGGTCTCGATATTGTGGGCCAGCATATCGGGGGCCGCGCCAAGAACCGTATCAAGCATGGCTCCGGTATAATCAGGTATGAGGGCTTCTGTCCTGAGGCCGTGTTTTTTAAGTTCCTGTATGCAGGCGGCAAAATGGCCCGCCCCGCCGTCGGCAAGGTCGTCCCTGCAGACAGAGGTAAGAACCACATAGGCAAGGCCAAGCTCAGAGGCGGCCTTTGCAAGGGAGGCCGCTTCGTCGTTTCTGGGCGGCGTCCCCTGTTTTGAGGCGGCCACGGCGCAGAAGCGGCAGGAACGGGTGCAGGCTTCGCCCAGTATCATAAAAGTGGCTGTTCCCTCACCCCAACATTCTCCCTTGTTGGGACAGCGGGCCTCGTCGCAGACCGTGTGGAGACCATGCCGTGTCAGTACCGCCTTTACTTCCTGCCAGGCGGGCCCCGAAGGCGGGCGTATCCTCAGCCAGCGCGGCTTTCTCAAGGGGTCCGAAGCTGTTACGCTCTCGCTCATGGTTATCCCTTATGCAGTATACGCCCCAACAGGCGCGCTGCTTGGCGCGCCAATCGGCGACCCCATCGGGGAAAGCAGGAAAGGACAAGACTAAAAGGAAGCACCAGGGCCTGGACGTTCTGGTTCTGCTGATGATAGCCGGGAAACACTCTTACCAATATGGTGAACAAACAGGCCGCGCTTACCCAGCTAAAAAGCAGGCCGAGGAATTTTGCCGCCCTCTCCCGCTGTTCCGGCTTTTTGCCGAAGGCAAGGGAGAAGCCCAGGGGCAGGGCCGCAAGCAGCAGGGGATTTGCAAAAAGTATATTGATATTGTGATAGGTATAGTCGTGATTGGTAAAGAGGATCATAAAGAGCAGCACCGTTCCGGCGAGGCCGAAGAAAAGGCCGATGAGGGCCTGGAGCGTGCCGAATAACGCCCTGCCCCGCGGCAATTTTGAAGAAACAAACAAGGCCAGGGCTATGGCCGCGCCCAAAATAAACGCCCCTGTCCAGGAACGCGGAGCCTCGTCAAGCACAACGGGACGGTTTTCCGCGCGGCTTATTATTTCTATATCCGTAACCAGTTTTCGTTTCAGCCCCGAAGCGTCGGTGTAGTTAAATTCTTCGATACGTTTTCCTATTTCCGAAGGAAGGAACATTTCGTCCCAGACAGAAATGGGCGTATCAATACCCCTTCCCATCCAAAAATTCAAAGCCCAGTCAATCAGGGGAGAAAACCAGGTATGACGCCTCACGTGCTGGCGCAGGGTATAACGGCCCGGCGCAACGCCGTAGCTTTCCTTAAACTGGCCCTGTACGGCCATATCAAGAATGTCCCTGATACGGGTGGCGCAGTTATCCCTGAAATGATGGTAATAGTAATCCTTGTTTTCGGGCTGTACATTCCACTGGGCAAAATTGAACACCGCAAGCCTGGCTTCCGGAGGAAGATCGAGGGTATAGAGGGTAATATCCCGGTTGGTCCTGATGTAGTAGTTTATATTGAGGGCCGAATCGCTCACACCGCAGGTGTAGAGGAGCCTCCCAAGGGCAAAATTGGCAAAAAAATTGTCATTTTCAAAAGAAAAGATGCCGTAATCATAAAAGCGGGAACTCCCGTCGAGGCTGTTCTCGATAATGAGGCCCAAATGCCCCCACCAGAAGTAGAGTTCGTCCCCCGTCCCTATCACCGCCACTTTGAGGGTAAGTTCTTCGCCGGGCAGGGCCGCGCGAAGCGCGTCTCCACGCGCGTTTTGCCCATAGCCAAAAAAGGGGACAAGCAGAGAAAAGAGAACGATGCAGATACATGCGCGGCAATGCTTCAACTATAACTCCTCTCCTATTTTGTACCAGGAGGGCCGTCAATGACATCCTGTATGTGTACTTTGCGCGTTTACCCGCCGTAGACGGCGATCATGACGCCGGCGGCGATAGCGGTGCCGATGACACCGGCGACGTTGGGCCCCATGGCGTGCATGAGGACAAAGTTGCCGGGGTCTTCCTCAAGGCCTACCTTGTTGGAAACCCGGGCGGCCATGGGAACCGCGGACACGCCGGCGGAACCGATGAGGGGATTTATCTTCTCTTTGAGGAAGAGGTTCATGAACTTGGCTACCATAATCCCCGTGGCGGTGGCAATGGCAAAGGCCGCGAGACCCATGACCACGATGATCAGGGACGAGGGGTT
>JAIRTD010000277.1 GCA_031255115.1 Spirochaetaceae bacterium
CTCCTTATAAAAAATGAGGCGCGGAAGGCAAACAAAAATATCTGCTTTTCCATCTACAGAAGCTCCGTTGGCAAAGCCTTGCGCAGGGCTTTCAGGGCTTTTTCGACGCGGCCCGCGCCGCGCTCTTTACCCAGAAGCCTGAGGGAACCGAACAGGGGCGGGCTTACCCGCGCTCCGGTTATGGCAACCCTGAGGGGCATCATGAGATCGCCCAGTTTAACGCCCGCTTTTTCGGCAAAGGCCTTGATATGGTTTTCTGCGTCTTCGTCGTTCATCAGGGCCATTTCGGAAACCAGGGGAAGGCCCTTTTCGAGCAGCGCTATGGTTTCGGCGAGGGTGGCTTTTTTTGGAAAGAATTCCTCAGGCGGCGCTACAGGCGGTTCGGTAAAGAGATAGGCAAGTTTGGCCGGCGCTTCGCCGGGGAACACCAGCCTTTCCCTGATGAGGGGCATGCTGGCAAGAAAGGTTTTTTCCTGGGCGGCGTCAGGGCCGTTCCCGCCAAAGAGGCCCGCTTCCAGGGCATAGGGGAGTATGAGGCGGGCAAGTTCGCCGTCGCTTTTCATCCGTATGTACTGACCGTTGTACCATTCAAGTTTTTTGTAGTCAAAGACCGCCGGGGCCTTGTTGAGCTTGTCAAGACTGAACAGCCGGGCAAGTTCTTCCAGCGTATAAAGCTCCTTTCCTTCCTCATAGGAAGCTCCCAGAAGGGCAATATAGTTGACCAGGGCCTCGCTTAAATAGCCCTGTTTTCTAAACTCGTCAATGCTTGTCGCGCCGTGGCGCTTGCTGAGTTTTTTGCCGTCCTGACCCATGACCATGGGGAGGTGGCAGAACTCAGGGGCCTCCCAGCCGAAACTCTGGTACATGATCACATGGAGGGGCGTCGAAGGTATCCATTCCTGGGCCCGCATGACATGGGTGATGCCCATGAGATGGTCGTCAACCACATTGGCAAGGTGGTAGGTCGGAAAACCGTCGGATTTGAGAAGCACCGGATCAGGATTAACATCGTCGTTTTTCCATTCAATATCGCCCAATAATTTGTCATGAAAGCGGGTTACTTCTCCCAGGGGAATTTTAAGCCTCACGGTATGGGCCTCGCCTGACGCGGCTCGTCCGGCGGCTTCGGCGCTGTCCAGGCCCCGGCAATGGCGGTCGTAGCCTGATTCGCCTGAATGGGCCGCTTCCCGCTCCTGACGTATTTTTTCGATCCTTTGGGCAGAGCAAAAACAGTAGTACGCCCGGCCTTTTTCGATAAGTTCGAGGGCGTATTTTTTGTAGAGTTCAAAACGTTCAGATTGAATATACGGCCCCGAAGGTCCGCCTGTATCAGGCCCCTCGTTCCAGCGAAAGCCAAGCCAGTCAAAGGTATCGTACAGGTTTTGCACATAACGCTCGTCAAAACGCGTCCGGTCGGTGTCCTCAAGGCGAAGTATGAATTTGCCCTTCTGTGAGCGGGCAAAGAGGTAATTAAAGAGGGCCGTCCGCACTCCCCCTATATGCTGGAGCCCCGGAGGGGAAGGAGCGTAACGGTCCCGCACTGTTCCGGCGGACCTTTCCGTGGTGTTCATACCTTACTATAGCCTAAAGCCCCGGGCCGGGCAAGCTGACCTGTCCGTGGTTCTCTTCTTCTTACCGGCCGTGTCAGCATCGTTAGCGGCTATGTTGAAGGCAGTCGGCGTAGAGGCTGTTCCAGCTGCCCCGGCGGCCGGCATTGTTGCTATCAGACCCCAGAGGAAAATGCACCTTGAGTTCTTTCTTGAGCAGCAAAAGGTACTCCTCCCGGCTGATGCTTTTTGCGCCCAGGCTCAAGAGGTGTTCTGAGGGAACCTGGCAGTCAATAAAGGCAAGGCCGTCGTCAAACATGAAGCGCGCCAGGCTGAGGAAGGCGGCTTTTGAGGCATTGGGAACCAGGGCGCACATTGATTCGCCAAAAAAGACCTTTCCCAGCCTGATGCCGTAACAGCCGCCCGCAAGGCATCCGTTTTGCCAGGCTTCGGCCGAATGGGCCCAGCCCAATGTGTGGAGGGTGGTATAGCCTTCTATAATGTCCTTTGTGATCCAGGTTCCCTCCGGGCCGGAGCGGGGAGCCAGGGCGCAGGCCCTGATCAGGGCGGAAAAGTCCCGGTCCAGCGTAATTTTAAAATCGCGGCGTTTAAGGATTTTTTCCATGGAGCGGGAAACGTGGAGATCCTCTGGAAAGATCACGCAGCGGGGATCGGGGGACTGCCAGATAAGCGGGTCTTCGGGATTGTACCAGGGGAAAATACCCTGTTCATAGGCCGAAAGGAGCATGCCCGGACTAAGGTTTCCGCCGATGGCGACTATGCCGTCCCTTGCCTTTTCCGGCGGTGGAAACTGGTAACGCCGGTTCCCGTTCAGGTATGGAAAATGAGGATCAGGCCCCATGTCAGGGCTGTTCTTCCCCGGCGAGGGCCGCCCCGCTCAATTCCGCGCGCCTGCCCTTTTCGAGGACTTCTATGCGGTAGGCGCCGTCAACATAATCCGCCCTGGCCCTGCCGCCTTCGCTCAGGCTGCCAAAGAGCACTTCATCCACAAAGAAGGATTTTATCTTGTCCTCGATGAGCCTTCCGGTATTACGGGCGCCGAATTCCCTGCTATAGCCTTCCTCTGCAAGCTGGTTGACGCAGTCGCCGGTAACATCGAGGCTGACCTTCTTTTCGGCAAGCTGAACCCTAAAGAGGTTCAATTCCTTCTGCACTATCGAAATCATGATGTCCCTGGAAAGATGGGCAAAGCGGACCACCGCGTCAAGGCGGTTGCGGAATTCGGGGGTAAAGATTTTTTCTACGGCGCTGTCAATTTCCGATTCTCCGGCTATCCGGTCGCCAAACCCGATAAGGTTTTTGCCTATGTCCCTGGCCCCGGCGTTGCTGGTCATGATCAGTATCACATTGCGGAAATCGGCCTTTCTCCCCTGATTGTCGGTGAGGGTGGCGTAGTCCATGATCTGGAGCAATATATTGTAAACGTCCTGATGGGCCTTTTCTATCTCGTCAAGGAGCACTACGGCGTGGGGCTGTTTTCGTATCGCCTCGGTAAGGAGGCCTCCTTCCTCATAGCCCACATAGCCGGGCGAAGCGCCAATAAACCGGGACACCGTGTACTTTTCCTGGTATTCGCTCATATCAAAACGGTGCATGGGAACGCCGAGAATCTCGGCAAGGTTCCTGGCAAGTTCGGTTTTTCCGACGCCCGTGGGACCGGCAAAGAGAAAACTCGCCACCGGCTTATTCCCCGAGCGGAAACCGGCCCTGGACCGTTTGACCGCCTTGATCACGGCGTCTACGGCGCTGTCCTGTCCAAAAATAAGGCTCTTGAGCTTGGTATCAAGGCCCCGGAGCTTGTCTTTTTCGTTCTCGCCGACAGAACGTTCCGGTATGCGGGCAATGCGCGAAACCACGGTTTCGATCTGGCGCAGCCCTATATCGACGACCGCCGCTTCGTTAGGCGTTTCTTCAGGCGCGCCGGCCTGGTCGCCGGTAATAGTTTCCGCGTTGGACGTGGAAGTCATGCTTTTATAGGCCTCTATGCGGGCAAAGGCCCCGGCCTCGTCAATCACGTCAATGGCCTTGTCGGGAAGCCGCCGTTCGGTTATAAACTGGGCGGAAAGCCGCACCGCCCCTTCCAGGGCCTCATCAGAATACCGTACATGGTGGTAAGCCTCGTATTTACCCTTGAGCCCTTTAAGAATGGCCAGAGTATCCGGCAGTGAAGGCTCTTCAATATCTATCTTCTGAAAACGCCGGGACAGAGCCCGGTCCTTGTCAAAGAATTTGCCGTATTCCTCATGGGTTGTAGAACCTATACAGCGTATTCTCCCCGAACTAAGGGCGGGCTTGAGCAGATTCGACGCGTCAAGAGCGCCGCCCGATACCGAACCCGCGCCGACCAGGGTGTGGATTTCGTCAATAAAAAGAATGGCCCGTTCTTTTTTAAGAATCTCGTCAACGACCTTCTTGACCCTTTCTTCAAAATCCCCGCGGTATTTTGTCCCCGCCACCAGGGCGCCCATATCAAGGGAAAAAATAGAAAAATCTTTTAGGGTCGGGGGAACCTGCCCCAGGGCGATGCGCTGGGCAAGGCCCTCGGTAATGGCGGTCTTGCCCACCCCGGAGTCGCCGACATGGACGGGGTTGTTTTTAAGCCGGCGGCAAAGCACCTGCACCGTGCGTTCAAGCTCGGCCTCGCGGCCAATGACCGGTTCAAGCTGACCGTTCCGCGCCAGGGCGGTAAGCTCAACGGCATAGCGCTCAAGAGCGCTTTTTTTGGCCGCGCTTCTGCTTCTGCCCGGCTGTTCAACAGGATCATCTTCGCCGGCCGCCTCCTGACGGCCGCCCTCACCGGCCTCCCGGACCCTGCCAAAATCCCGCCTGCCCGCCCGGCCGCCAAGCCCATCAGACCCGTGGGAAAGCACGTCCAAAAGCGAAAGCCGCTCCAGGCCGGCCTTACGAAGAAAATAGGAACAGTAGTTCCGCTCTTCATCATAGAGGGAAACCAGAATATCGGCCACGTCGAGAGTCTCCTTTTGGGAATTCTGACTCTGGAACACCGCCCGCTCCAGCACGCTCTGGAAACCCACCGTCTGAATAGGCTCGGTGTTTTCGACAACCGGAACCTTTTGTTCAAAATAATGTTCCATACCGTGCTTTATCTGGTCCACCCGCGCGCCGCAGGCGTTAAGTATATCCCTGACCTCGACAAAAGCCAGAGCGGCATAGAGAATATGTTCCGGAGTAATATATTCGTGATTACGCATTCTGGCTTCGGTATAAGCCGTGTTTATGATAGACTGCACATGGGGGCTGATCTTCATACTAAAAAACTCCTCTTGCCCTGACCAAAACTCTTTTTTACACCAAGTTGCTCAAAAACCCGCAAATTTTTACCAGTTCCCTTAAAAACGCGGCTTTGAAAATCCCTCAGGCCCTCTCCACCAGACAGCGAAGCGGAAACTCATGCTGCCTTGCGAGACTGTGTACCTGTTCGGCCTTGGTAACCGCGATATCAAAAGTGTAAAGCCCGGCCATACCCCGGCCCTGATGATGCACATCCAGCATGATACGGGCAGCCTCAGCCTCTTCCTTGTGAAACACGGTAATCAAAATCTCCACCACGAATTCCATGGTAGTATAATCATCATTGAGAAGCACAACCCCGTACTGCTCCGGCTCCTTGAGTTTATCATCATTTCTTATCGATGTCTGTGTACTCCCCATACTATATACAGAATACACAAAACCGCCCCAAAAAACAATCGCCCGGAGTCCCGCCGGAATCTGAGCGCCAAAGTCAAACACCAAGAGGGGGGCCTCTTTCCAAAACGCCGCCGGCAGGTAAAAGCCCCGTTTCCGGCCCCCCTGCGCGCCAGCCCCGCCTTGCGGGTCTTCCGCTACCCCCCCAACTATTCCGCATTGGATTACCAAAGGAGTATAATTGCTTTAGTAATAATTGCTTTAGCTGGAGTTTTTGCATCGCAAAAGGTTCGTAGTCGAAAAAGGTTCATTCAAGAGAGGTTTTTGATAGTTTCCGGATCAAGACCGGTAAGTTCCTGTATTGCTTCAATGGAGTACCCCTTCAGCAGGGCATTCTTGGCGATTTCCCTGCGTTCTTCTGTGCGCCCTTCTATTAGACCTTCTGTACGGCCCTCTATTTTGGCTTCCTGTTTCCAGACTTCCCTGGCGTCATCCCAGTTCCATTCGGTTAATAACATATTGATTACCTCCGAAGAAGATTCCAGTAAAAAATGGCTCAACACATTGTGTTCTACACAATATTCTACCGCCGCTTTCATGGCATCTTCCAGCGGCATGGTGTTTCGGTTTTCCCGTATCTTGTCAATAAACACACTGTACCCGTTCAGGGCCGCGCATTTCTTTACCATGTCGTCGTTATGCCCTTTATTGATATTATATACCTTGACAAAAAGTTCAAGCTCAGGCGGAAGCTCCGCGGTCGTGAGACCCTCCGCGCTTTCAAAAGCGTCGGACAGCTTCATCACCGCCCGGTCGGGGTACGGCTTGGGGCCGTTATACAATACGATAAATTCAGGCCGGGGGATTTTTAGCAGGGTTTCCCGGTACAGGCTTTTCCGCTCAATGATTTTTTCGTATACCCTGGCAATGTATAAAAGTATTCTCAGCGGCATGTTAAGATTGACGGTACTTTGGTGTTCGATGAGGACAACCAGCTTATCACCGATGGTAAAGGATATATCGTTGTACCGTTCCATATATAAAACATCGGAGAGGGTATTGATAGTTACAGGGATTTCCCTGTCCAGCGGGACGCCTTCGAGGGCGCTGTACAACTCCCGCAGGGTGTCGGGATCGCTAAAGAGCCGGGAAAAAACGCTGTCCTTGTATCCGGTATTTACCATATCCAGGTTTAGTTTAGCCCGGCATTGTCAATATTTCAAGGGCAGGGAGAAATGCTCAAGGCGGCTGGGTAAAAGAAAAGGCGCCGTTTAGAACTTTAGGGGGCCTGCCGGACAGATATGAACCGAAGACGGAGGAAGAGAAACCGCAAAGTCGCGTCGAACCTTTGGTTCGAAGTAAAGAATTTCGCCAAGCGCTTGCAACGGGTTCTTCTTTACTTATTTGACTTCGCGGTA
>JAIRTD010000290.1 GCA_031255115.1 Spirochaetaceae bacterium
TTTGGTTCCGTCTTTGGCGCGGTGTTCCGTTCCGGCGGCGTCTCTCCGCGCTTGTTCAATTTCCCGTATTTTTCTCGCGGCGGTGTAGCCGTCCATGTCGGGCATTTGTATGTCCATAAAGACAAGGCTGTATTTTCCGGGAGACGCGCTGAATTTTTTTACCGCCTCGGCGCCGTTTCCGTCGCAGTCGATTTTGAGGCGGGTTTCTTCAAGCAAGACCATGACTATTTCGCGGTTGATTTCCACATCCTCGACAAGGAGTATGCTGTGGTCCGGTAAAACGGTGTCGGCAATTTCAGCCGGGGAGGGCGCGTTGTCCTGGCCGGAAGAGACGGGCTTCCCCGGCGCCGTGTCCCGGACGTTCCGCTTGAGCATAACGGTAACGGTAAAGCACGAACCTTTGCCCGGTTCAGAATCTACGGTGATGTTGCCGCCCATCATTTCTACGATTCCTCTGGTGATGCTGAGGCCGAGTCCCGTTCCGCCGAATTTCCGGGAGGTGCTGTTGTCCGCCTGTTCAAAAGACCGAAAGAGGCGCTTTCTTTGTTCTTCGGTTATGCCGATTCCCGAATCGCTTACCTTAAAACTCAAGGTACATACGCCTGACTCTTCTTTTACAAAACCGGCGTCAAGGCGTATGGAGCCTCCTTCGGGGGTGAATTTGACGGCGTTGGAAAGGAGATTGGCAATGACCTGGGCCAGTTTCTGATCGTCGCCCATGAGGAAGCGGGGGGCTTCTTCGTCTATATGCATGTCCAGGTGCTGCTTTTTTTCTTCTACCCTGAAGATCATCATATCGACTGTGTTGCGGAGCACTGTTTCAAGATTGAAGTGAACCTCCGAGAGTTTGAACTTACTGGCTTCAATCTTTGACATATCCAGTATATTGTTGATTATTCCCAGCAGATGGTTTGAAGCGGCTTCAATATTAGACAGGCAGTAGTCCCGGCGTTCCGCGTCGCAGGTTGATCTTGCGATAGTGGTCATGCCGATAATGGCGTTAAGCGGAGTCCTGATCTCATGGCTCATGTTGGCAAGGAATTCACTCTTTGCCCGCGAATTGGAAAGGGCGTCTTCTTTGGCCCTGACACAGCTTAACGAAAGTTCATGCTGCATGATGGCGGTTGTCAGGAGGAAGCCCGCTGATTTAAGAATGGTAACTTCGCTCCGCGGAAAGCTGTGTCTGCCGCTTTCATCGGTAAGGGAAATAAAGCCCCAAAACTCTTCGCGGTAAAATACCGGTATGACAAGGAGCGAGAGTATGTGGTCTGTCCCCGATTGTCCGCCTTCAGGGGCAGGGCAGCGGAACGGACTGTTTACGCAGTTTCCCTTATGAAGTTCTTCTTCCATCTTCGGGAAGAAATCCAGGCGCGCCGTTTCCAGCATGCCGTCCTTTTCGGAGAAGGGGCCGGGATTGGAGCCCCATTGGGCCGTCAAAAAATAGAACGATGTTCCGTTCCGTATTTTGTTTTCCCATATATTTATATGGTCAAGACCCACTCCCGCGGCAAGGTTTCCCAGGGCTTTTTGCAGAAAGCCTTCAAAGTTTTCTATATCGGCGGCAAAAAGAATTTCCGCCGTCGCGTTTACCAAATGCCTGAGCCTGTCATGGCTCGCTGTTTTTTTTGATGTTCCTCTTAAAAAGCTGAAAAGAAGAATCAGAACCGAGGCGGTGCAAAGACCGCATGACAGAATCACTGGTGCAGAAAAGCCGGGCATATCAGATCTTGCTCCGTAAAAAGTAAAAATATAAAACGGGATAGTTCCCGTATAAAACCGCAATTGCCAGCCGGCCAGTCTTGCCGGCCGGAAATTACGGAACCGTGGTCCGCGGCCTGGGCCGCCTGGACCGTCTAGGATTTTTTGTAAGAATAAAATCCCTTTCCTGTTTTTTGTCCGAGTTCTCCTCTTTCAACCATGCCTTTGTACAGGTCATAGCCTGCCGGTTTAATTCCCCGGTCTTTATACATCTGCTCAAGGAGATGGAAATAAAGATCTATACCGGTAAGATCATTGAGTCTGAAAACGCCCATAGGGTGATTAAGGCCAAGTTCAAGACCGGTATCCACTTCCTGGGGAGTACAGATTCCTTCTTCGACAATTTTAAGACACTCTGCCTTCAGCGCGCCCAGAGCGCGGTTGACGACAAAGCCTTCACATTCTTTGGTAAGGCGTATGGGAATTTTTCCCGTGCGTTTTGCGAATTCCATCAAGAGCTCCGCCGTCTCATCGGAAGTATGATCGCCCTGCACAATTTCTATCAGCTTCATCACCAGCGCGGGGTTAAAGTAGTGGAGATTGGCAAGCCGGGAGGGATTGTCCACCAGGTCCTTAAACATCGAAGATACCATGGTGCTCGAATTGGTTGTCAGTATGGTATTCGCCGGGACAAGTTTGTTGAGCTTCCTGAAAAGATCAAATTTTACATCCCTGATTTCGACGACCGCTTCGATGACCAACTGAACATCCTTAATGGCTTCTTCAAGCGAAGGCGCGATACGCATCCTCCCTTTGTACTCTTCGGTTTGCTCTTTGGTCATTTTTCCCTTTGCTATACGTCCGGCAAGGTATTCGTCCAGCCACACACGTACCTTCCCAAGTACCTCATCCGACGCATCGCAGAGCCTTACCTCGTACCCGAAGACGGCGGAATTCAAGGCAATTTGCCGCCCCATAAGGCCGCCGCCAATCACGCAAACTTTTTTCACATCATCAATTCTCATATATACTCTCCTATGTAGGCGGCGTGAGCCGCCAGGTTTAATCGGACAGTAACGCGCAGCGTTACTGAAATCTCCTAATTAGGCGGCGTGAGCCGCCAGACTTAATGATTGCTCCTTTCATTCTCCGGTGAATACCGGTTCTCTTTTTTCCTTGAAGGCGTTGACTCCTTCTCCGGCGTCTCTGGTATTCATACAGATGCCCTGGGCAAAAGATTCTGCCTCAAGAAGCGTGTCAAGGTCCCATTCGGCTGATTTGTTGATAAGCCGCTTGATATACGCAATGCTGACCATGGGGCCCCGGGAAATGTTTTTTGCCATTTCCATTGCTTCTTCAATCAGTTTCTCCCTGGGAACCACCTTGTTCACCAGGCCCAAATGCTCCGCTTCTTCGGCGTTGATGCGGCGGGCGGTAAAGCAGAGTTCCTTGGCGCGCATGGGTCCTATGAGCTGGGGCAGAAAGAAGAGGCCGCCCGCGTCGGGAATCAGGCCGACATTGGTAAATATCTCCGAGAATTTGGCGTCTTCAGAAGCGATGATAATATCGCAGGCCAGGGCCAGGTTCATTCCGGCCCCGACGGCAAAGCCGTTTACCGCCGCGATGACTGGCTTTTCGAGGTTTTGTATACACCGTACCAGTTCATGGAGTTTCTTGATACGCCTGCGTCCTTCCGCCGGGCTGGAAGCGGGTTCCGCCTTTAAGTCGCCTCCGGCGCAGAAAGCCTTTCCCGCGCCGGTGAGTACGACAGCTCTGATTGTATCCTCGTTTTTTACTTCCAAAAAGAATTCGATCAGATCCGCCTTAATACCGGCGCTGAGGGCGTTAAGGCTGTCGGGATTATTGAGCTTGACCAGAGCCGTCGCGCCCGTGAGCTCCACAATGAGGGAGCTAAAATTTGTTTTCATTACAATCTCCTATCATGGGCGGCGTGAGCCGCCAAGTTTAATCGAACAGTAACGCGCAGCGTTACTGATAACTCCTATGTAGGCGGCGTGAGCCGCCAGGTTTAATCGAACAGTAACGCGCAGCGTTACTGATAGCTCCTATATTGCTATTTCCGTTTGAATTCAGCCGGGCGTTTTTCGATAAAGGCCCTGGTTCCTTCCAGTCTGTCTTCCGTGGAGAACAGGACGGCCTGGGAAAGTTTTTCGACCATGAGCCCGGTGCGTATATCCGTATCCATACCGGCGTTAATCGCCAGTTTTGCCAGTTGAATGGCAAGAGGCCCCTTGGCGAGTATGGTCCTTGCCATTTCGAACGCGGCGTTTACAACGCCGCCTGAAGGAACGAGCTTGTTCACCAGCCCTATGCGAAAGGCTTCCTGGGCGTCGATTATGCCGCCGGTAAAGATAAGTTCCTTAGCCCTTCCGTATCCTACCAGCCTGCAGAGCCGCTGGGTGCCGCCCGCGCCGGGAATGAGGCCAAGATTGACTTCGGGCTGGCCGAATTTGGCCTTGTCGCTGGCTATGCGTATATCGCAGGCCATGGCCAGTTCGCACGCGCCGCCAAGGGCATAGCCGCCTACCGCCGCTATGACCGGTTTTGTAAGCTGTTCAATGCGGCAGAGGGTCTCCTGGCCGCTGTTTTCCAGCACGGCCAGCGCGCTGCGCTTGTTCATTGATTTGATATCGGCGCCTGAGGCAAAAAGGGTCTCGCCGCCGGTGATGATAAGGGCGTAAACATCGCCGCTTTTATCCGCGTACTCCACAAAACAGGCCAGTTCGTCCCAGGTTGTTTCGTCCATGGCGTTGCGGACATCGGGCCTGTTGTTGGTCGCGACAAGTATTTTTTCCGATAGTTCGAGTTTCCAGTTTTTTGTATCAGGCAGTCTACCAGTGTTCATACAAGAGGTCCCTCCTTGAGACCTTGGGTTCAAAGCAGGCTGACAAATATGCCCGCGATTACTATTGACGCTATAGTCTGACCAAGGACTGAACCCAGCACCACTTTGGTCAGCACTCTGTCTTTTAAGAAATTACGTTCATCTTCTGTTTTTGCCGAAACTTCAATAGCCTCCAGAGCCGCCTGATAATTAAGGGGGTATCCGGCGTACATGCCGAAAGAAAAGGCTATCAGTATCCACGGGCTTAATCCCAGGGCCCTTCCCACAGGTATGGTAAAGGCAAGGATACCGACGGCGCCCAGCAGCAAAAGGCCGAGGAGCGGAACTATGTTATGCGCAATGTCCATCGGCGTCAGGCTGGCGAGGTTTCCCCGGAGGCTTGTAAGCATGGCAAAGAGAAAAAACGGAAAGACCCCTGCTTTTTGAAGCGGTTCTTTGGGTATAATGCCCGCCTGACGGCCCAGTATACCGAAATTTAGGGCTATCACGCTAAAGCCGATAAGGGTATGCGTTATGGCCTCTGCATAGGGAGTCAGGCTTTTTCCGGCAGCGCCGACAATGGCGATGATAACCAGGGGCAGCATCTCGGTCTTCCACTGGGAGGGAAGCCTTTCGACGAGGGGGATTTTTTCTTCCGCAGCTTTCGTAACTTCCACAAACTCCGCAAGTTCCGTATCAGGCTTCCATTTTTCCCCGCCGGAACAGGAGGCGGGGTTTTTCCGGTACAGTTTCAGAAGGCGGCTGCATTCCTTCTGGGAACCGGCTGTAATCATAGGAATCCCTATCCATACCTGCATGGAGCTTAGTATGGCGACGATGCCGGCGAGATCGAACCAGCCTTTTTCCACGGCGGCGTCCCTCATGATCAGCGTGGTAACCGAGCCGCCGACCAGGGACGGAAAGGATATCATGGCGATATTGCGGCCAAAGAGAAACCTGCCGGCGATCAGGCACATAATGCCTATGCCCACGATGCCCGACAGCGTTACCAGCACCAACCGCCATTCCCGCCTGAGCTGCTTTCCGTTAAAGGAAGTCCCCAGGTGGACAACAAAAACTATCATCACCAGGGCGTATAATTCGTTAAAGTAGCCGGTCTTGACCACATCCTTGGGCAGCAGCCCCGACCAAAAACCGGCCAGCATGATGACAATGGCGACTATGCCTGAGCCCAAACGTCCCTTTGTATACCGCGCGATGACGGTACTGATGTAATAAATGATGAGATTGACTGTAAACGACCACCAAAAAGACATCAGTCCTCCGTTCCCGCCGGAAAAAAATCAGGTCTTTCCCACGACGACGGCTTTTTCCGCCACCATGTCCTGAATCTCCCTGTCCGTATATCCGGCCTTTGCGAGGGCCGTCTTTGTATCGCGCCCTATGCTGCCTGTGGGGGAAATGTCCTTGACCTCATACTCCGAGAAGACCACCGGATAACGGGGCATCTTGATCGTGGTTCCGCTTGGGAAGCTGACCTCTTCCAGATAACGGTTTGCCAGGGCCTGGGGATCTTTTACAATTTCGCGGTAGTGCATCAGTTTTTCATACACTATGCCGTTCTTGTTGAATATTTCCGCCCATTCATCCCTGGTTTTGGTCATAAAAACCTTGTTGACTATGCGGGTAAATTCTTCAAGATTTTCTTTTGTATGCTTTAGCGTATCAAACCTGGGATCGTTAATGTATTCGTCCATGCCGAGCAGTTTTAATGTTGAATCCCGCTTGCGTTCATAATCCAGCACGGTCATGATGATGAAGTTATGGTCCTTGCACTCATAGATATGCGAAAGGGGAACCGCCGGTTTGTAGCGGGAAGCGGGGTAGGGGGTATTGTACGGTTCCTGCGCGGTGATTATTCCCAGGGAGCTGAGCCAGATCGCGCTGCCAAAAAGAGAAGTTGAGACAAGGCTTCCCTTGCCGTTCTTTTCCCTGGCAAAAAGGGCCATGAGAATTCCGGTAAGAATAAAATTCGCCGCCGCGCCGTCGCCGAAAGCGCCTATGGGTTTGGAAGGAAACTCGCCTCTGTTGGCCCAGTCGGCCAGGGCGCCTGAGCGGGCCCAGAAAGCGGCCATGTCAAAACCGGGCCTGTCGCGGTCCGGCCCCTCATAGCCAAAACCGGTAAAATGCCCGTAGATCAGCCTGGGGAATTTTTTCTTGATTGATTCATAGTCCAGACCCATCTTGCTTAAGGCCTTGAGTCTGACATTGGTGATAAAGACATCCGCTTCGGCGATGAACTTTAATATCGCCTCTTTGCCTGACTTTGTTTTAAGATCAAGGGCGGTAAATTTTTTGTTGGAATTGCGGTTGGTAAACAACGCGTTCTCGCTGTCCTCTACCGGAAGGCCGTTATTCTTTCCGATAAAACGCCATTCTTCACCTTCAAGATTTTCTATTTTAATTACATCGGCGCCGCAGTCGGCCATAATCCGCGCGGCGGTGGGGACGACCACATGGGTCCCCAGTTCGACTACTTTAAGGCCTTTTAAGGCCAGTGTTTTTTCTTTCATACTCATGGTATAAGCTCCCTATAATTTTTCCCAAATACCGGCCGCGCCCATGCCTCCGCCTATGCACATGGAGATAAGCGCGTATTTTCCGCCCTTGCGCTTCAACTCGCCGAGGGCCTTGCAGCTTAATATCGCCCCTGTGGCTCCGGTCGGATGGCCAAGGGCTATTGCCCCGCCGTTGGGATTGACCTTTGCCGTATCAAGATCCAGTTCCCGGATACAGGGAATGGCCTGGGCGGCAAAGGCTTCGTTGAGTTCGATTACATCCATATCCGCGATAGAAAGCCCGGTAAGTTTCATTACTTTGGGAACGGCCTTAATGGGACCTATGCCCATCAGGGAAGGGTCCACGCCGGCCACGGCAAAACCGAGAAAGCGCCCTATGGGTTCCGCTTTCAGTTCCTTTACTTTTTCGGCGCTGGCAAGAATGACAAACGAAGTTCCGTCGCTGACCTGGGAGGACTGCCCGGCGGTAACCAGGCCGTTTTCCTTAAAGCTCGGTTTCAGGGCGGCCAGGGCTTCTATAGAAGTGTCCGGGCGTATGCCCTGATCTTTGGAAAAGACAATGGTGTTTCCTGCTTCGTCAACACCGGGAACAGGAATAATCTCTTCGTCAAAATATCCAGAAGCCGCGGCCCTGGCCGCGCGGTGGTGGCTTTCCGCCGCAAAGGCGTCCATTTCTTCCCTGGTGATATGAAAACGAATAGCTACATTTTCGGCGGTGATTCCCATGGGCAGATACTGACCGGGATCATTCTCCTGAATCCACTTACACAGCGCGTCGGGATTGATATCCCTGACCGCGGTACTCATGGACTCCATGCCTCCAGCGGCAACCAGACCGGCCTGTCCTGTCATGATCATGTTTGCCCCGGCGCTGATCGCCTGCAGGCCCGAAGAACAAAAACGGTTAATGGTCTGACCGGGAACATCCCAGGGGCAGCCCG
>JAIRTD010000224.1 GCA_031255115.1 Spirochaetaceae bacterium
GACGCCCGCCAGGAGGGGCTTGCTAAAGGCCGCCTGGAAGGTAAAGCCGAAGGCCGGCTGGAAGGCAAAGCCGAAGGCCTACAGGAAGGCTTAACCAGGGGCCGGGCTGAGGGCCTGGAAAAAGCCTACAAGGAGAAACTTGAGAGCGCCAAGAAGATGAAGGAACTTGGCGATACAACGCAAAAGATAGCTCTGGTAACCGGACTAACCGAAGAGGAAATACGGAAGCTCTGAGCTTGTGAATCAAAGATTACCACGGACCTCCCGGACGGATGAACTACAGGAGCGCTTACAGGTTGATTTCTGTATTTCGTCCGTGGTAGTTTAGAGTATGACCTTGTTCAGTTTTGCGTGGGTTTTTGTTTTTTATCTGTTTTGGCGCGCCGTGGTTGGCGGCGGGGGTTCGGGCGGGGTATGGGCCCTGGTTTTCGGGCTGATCATTGCCCTGTTCCAGCGCTTTGCCGGACCCCTTGTGTATCCCGGCGGCTTTGGTTTTTTGCGCTGGGTAAGTTCCTTTGTGGACCTCATCGTCTTTCCCGTACTGCTTCCCCTGGGGATATGCTTCATCTTTATGCTTTTCAATACTTTTTCCGGTTCCCTTAACATAACCAATTTCCTCCTTATCTGCCTCATTCCCTGTTCGCTTTTCAGGGCCCTGAACCTGGAGTCCTATCCTTCCGCTCTGGAAGCGGTATTTGTGCCCCTGCTCTGGACCGCCCTGGCCGTGGGTATACCCTTTTTCGTCCAGGAACTGTACGGATCCGTGCCGGCTGCCGGCGCCGGTGTGCTTCTTCCCTTTCTTGGCGTTACTTCTTACTGGGCCTTTTTTGGCCAGCGTTTTTTCCTGGGCTATGCCCTTGCGGCGCTCTCCCTCCTGCCCATGTTCAGTACCATGACCATCCATTTTATCAAAATGGAAAAGCGTGGTTAAAATGGCCGGGGCCGCCAAAACAGCGCGAAAACCGGCGGCAGGACCGCGGGCAAAACAAAGCGCCCCGGCGGCAGTTAAAAAAGCCGCGCCTCCTGCCGCAAAAAAGGCCCCTAAAAAAGCCTGTTCCCGGACGCTCACATCCCGTCAGCTCAAGGCCAGGGCCAGCAGGGACCGCATTTTTGATACCGCCATACAACTAATCAGAAAAAACGGCTATGACCAAACCGGCGTCATCGATATCTGCCGGAAAGCGGGTGTTTCTACCGGCGCTTTTTACCACTATTTTGAATCCAAGCAGGCCATACTCAACGAACTCTATGTCAGAGCCGACCGTTTTTTTGAGTCGTATATAGCCTCGCGGAAAGGAAAAAAAGACTGCGTTGCCGAGGCCAAGGCGTATATGGCTATTTACATTCACTTTGTTACCCTCGAAGGCCTCAGCAACGGCCTGGATATGTGCCGGAACCTCTATACCCCCAAAAATCAGCTTTTTGCCAAAGAAGGCCGTTCCATGCAAACCCTTCTGGAGCGCATCATCAGGAAAGGTCAGCTCAGCCGCGAGATTTCCCGGCGTTTCAGCCCCAGGGAGTGGGTGAATTTTTTATTTTCAGTCCTTAGAGGCATAATTTTTGACTGGGTGCTCCGCGCGGGAAGCTACGATATCGAAGAATACGCCAAATTTCATATTGAATGTCTGGGAAATTACCTTAAAGCCTAAAAAAGGATTTTGAGGCCGGGTCAAAATTTCAATATTGAAACAAATTCATTTTACAAAAATGCTTGCGTTTTTCGTCAAGGGGTCTTACAATAATTTGACCGAATCGGTTCGGTTAAACGAGGCGTCCGCCTATGCGGGCGCCCGCGGGCCCGGAGGGTTCGTTACAAAAATCAGGAGGAAAGAATGAAAAAATTTACCGCTGTGTTTCTGGCGGCGCTCATGGCCTTGGGCTGCGCGTCATCGTCAAACATCAATTTTAATCCCGGAACCTACCAGGGCGTTGCCCCGGGCTTTAACGGCGACATTACCATGGAAGTTACCGTTGACGCCGGGCGCATACTCAACGTCAGGGTAGTGTCCCAAAACGACACGCCCGAAATTTCGGGTCTCGCCTATGAGCGTATCCCCGCCGCCATTGTCGCGGGCCAGACCCTGGCCGTGGATGTGGTTTCCGGGGCTACCTACAGCAGCCAGGGTATCATCAACGCGGTAAGCGCCGCCCTGGAAAAATCAGGTGTTGACATTGCCGCCCTCAAGACCCGGCGTCCTGTGGCAGCCGCCGCCGCCCGGAGTTCCAAAAAGGAGAGCTATGACATTGTGGTCATAGGCGCCGGCGGGGCTGGCATGGCAGCGGCCATTGCGGCCCAGCAGGCGGGCTCCAGGGTCGTGGTCCTCGAAAAAATGCCCAGAGCCGGAGGCAATACCATTATTTCCGGCGCGGCGTATAACGCCGCTGATCCCGGTCGCCAGGCTTCTATTCCCATGAACGCCGCCAACAGGGCCGCTATTCAAGAGATGATAAGCAAGACTCCCCACGACGCCTTTGAGGCCGAACTGCAGCAGACCATAAGAAGGCAGTTTGCCGAATTTACTTCATCAGGAAAAACCGGTCTCTTTGACAGCCCCGAATGGCACATGATTCAGACTTACAACGGCGGCGACTATGTGGCCGATCCGGAGATGGTAAGGACCTTTGGAGCAAACGCCCTTTCGGCCCTGGAATGGGAAATAAGCATGGGCATGCAGTTTACCCCCGATATTTTCACTGTTCTTGGCGCGCTCTGGCCCCGTTCCCACAGGCCGGTCATGCCATTGGGCACAGGCTATATCACCACGGACCTCAACTATATTGAACAGCACAAGGACATGATAACCCTTCTTGTGGATACCAAGGCCACCGAGCTTATTACTTCAGGCGGCAGGGTTACCGGCGTCAAGGCCGAAGGTCCCGGCGTCAACTACGAATTTACCGCCCGGAAGGCGGTTGTTATCGCCACCGGGGGCTTCGCCGCCAACAAGGAACTCAGGCAGAAGTACAATACCCAGTGGCCCAACCTGGACAGCGCGGGAACCACCAACCATCCCGGCGCTACCGGCGACGGCCTTGTGCTGGCGGAAAAAGTCGGGGCGAATTTTGTAGGCATGGACTATGTCCAGCTTCTTCCCATGGGTGATCCGGCCACGGGCAGTCTCTCAGGCAATATTGAACAGGGCGTTGAGGACCGTTTCTTTGTCAACAAGAGCGGCAACCGCTTTGTGGACGAAGGCGCCCGCCGGGACGTGATGACCCTGGCCCTTTTTGAACAGCAGGACGCCTATATGTGGGTAATCTGCGACAAGCACAGCTATCCCACGCCCCAGACCAAGAACAACTTCAACGAAACTATAGAGGAACTTATCCAGCAGGGCCGGGCCTTTGGCGCGGATACCATTGAAGAACTGGCGGCAAAGATAAATGTTCCCGCGGCAAATCTCAGGGCCGCGGTAGCCGAATTCAACGCCGGCGTTGACGCGGGCAGGGACAAGTGGGGCAGGACCCTCTGGCGGATCAAGATAGACACGCCTCCGTATTACGCCGGCGCCCGTATTCCCACCGTACACCACACCATGGGCGGCATTCAGATCAATACCAGGGCCCAGGTCCTTAACACGCGCGGCCAGGTCATACCGGGCCTCTATGCCTGCGGCGAAACAACCGGCGGCATTCACGGCTCCAACCGCCTGGGCGGCAATGCACTTGCCGATATCCATGTGTTTGGCCGCATAGCCGGAACCAACGCCGCCGCGGAAAGGCCGTAACAGGAAGCTCGGGGGTAAAGCCTTTAGCACCATAGGTTTAAGTTTATCAGGCAATGGATTAGTTAATTTATTGTCTGATAAACAATTTTCCCCGGCGTTTTTATACTCCATAGATTTGAGTTTGTCAGGTGTGGAATTAGTTAATTCCTTACCTGACAAACACTTAAAATCGGAATTCTCTGACAATTTCAAATTGTCAGAGAATACAATGTCAGGGACTAGTGTTCTGACACGATTAAACTTGTGGATTTGGGCGCATCCGGCGCAAGCGCCGGACCGGGCTATCCGCTCCAATTCCTGCGGAATTTCCGCTTCTATCCCTTGCGCTTTGCTGTAC
>JAIRTD010000137.1 GCA_031255115.1 Spirochaetaceae bacterium
CGGTTGGCACGCTTCTTCATACAATATTCCTGCTTTCCTAACAGGCAGCGCGTCGACCGAGACAGTAAGCTGGATCATCCCGATCTACGAAAACCACGTTTCTTCCGGCGATTGGAGTACTATAACGGGATCTCAACAAGTCACTTTTACCTTGCATGTCAGACCAGACGAGAATCAAGAGTTTACTATCCCCCTTGACACTCCACAAAGCTTGAATATGGATAACAAGGATGATATACAGGCGGGAAATATCGGTACAGCAAACCTTACGACCATCACCCTGAGCGGGACCATCAGCTATTCAGGTACGCCGCCGGCCCGGGCGTGGATTTCTGTACAGCAGGTATATGGGAGTCATTTAGGCATGACCGAAATTGATTCACCTGTTAACAACGGCGCCTGGTCACTCATTGTGGCGGCCCTTGACTCCCAAGAAACAGTTGGTTTCAGGGTGGAGGGCCTTGATTCATCAGGGCAGCAGGTGTTTCAGAAACATAACCTTACACCCACAACAGTATACAACACCGATGTAGGAGGCATTAATCTCACCGTGACCAACCCCTAGCCTTTGCCTATAGCAACTGATCGCAGCCCCTGGTAATCGTTCCAGGGGCTTTTTATATGCAAGCGCTCTTGGGTATGAACCCTTCGCAACGAATCAAAACGCGCTGTATTTTTTAAGGTCAACTTTCAGCGTTTTTGAGACCTTGACTCCCTCGGAACGCAGAAGGCCGGCCTGGAGTTCGCCGCCCTGTTCGGGGGGCAGGGCGATGCGGCCGTCGGCCCGGATGACCCGGTGCCAGGGCAGTTTGTATTTTTCGGACATGGAGTGGAGGACCCGGACCACCTGACGGGCGCCGTTGACAAGGCCCGAAGCAAGGGCGACATCCCGGTACGAGGCCGCTTTTCCTCTGGGGATTGTTTTTAGTACCGCGATGATGCGCTCCGTGGTTTCGGTCATGATGACCAGTATAGCCTTCCTTTACCGGCCTGACCATGCCGCTTGACGGGCCCTGTTTTTTTGTGCTAGGGTCGACTATGGAAGCCCGTAATATTTTTCGTAATATTTCCCCTATTGATCATCGCTACTCTGTTTCTGAAAAAGAGCTTTTTGACGCTCTGGTTCCCTGGCTCTCCGAAGAAGCGGTGGTGGCATCTTGTGTCAAGGCTGAGATTGCCTTGATTATTGCCCATCTTTCGCTGCGGGGCACACTCAGCGCCGGGGTCCGAAGGAGTCTTGAAACCGCCGGGGAATCTGTTGAGAGCGGAGCGGTATACCGGGAAGAAGAAAAAACCCGGCATAATATTCGCGCCCTGGTTAATGTGCTTAAAACCAGGGTCCCGCCTGAATTTGCGCCGCTGGTTCATCTGGGGGCGACCAGTGTGGATATTCTTGACACGAGTCTTTCTTACCGCGTAAAAGGGGTCAGTTCCGCCGTGGTGTTGCCTTTGCTTTCCGAGCTGGAACTATTGCTCTGTGATTTTGCCGAGCGGGAAGCGGAGACGCCCCAGGTGGGGCGGACTCACGGCCAGCACGCGGTTCCCATTACGGTGGGTTTTGCGCTGGCCGAGTATGTGTCGCGGCTTGGAAAATCCATACTGGAAATAAAAAAGCGTTCTTCAGAATTGAAGGGAAAGCTCGCCGGCGCGGTTGGTGCGTATAACGCCACGAGCATGATCACAGACGATCCGCTTGAACTTGAACGCCGTTACCTTGCCGAACTGGGGCTTGAAGCTTCGGAACATTCAACCCAGCTTGTGGAGCCCGAATACCTGCTTCGTTTGCTTCTGGAATTTAACACTGCCTTTGGTATTATTGCCAATCTTGCCGATGACCTCCGCAATCTTCAACGTTCCGAAATAGGTGAACTCAGGGAAGGTTTTGCCGCCGACCAGGTCGGGTCTTCGACCATGCCGCAGAAGCGCAATCCCTGGAATTCCGAACATGTCAAAAGTCTCTGGAAGGCTTTTATGCCCAGGGCGATGACTTTTTTTATGGACCAGATAAGTGAACACCAGAGGGATCTTTCAAACTCGGCAAGCCAGCGTTTTATCGCCGACTATATTGCGGGGTTCTGCCTGGCGGTTAGGCGCATGATTTCGGTGATTCAGGGACTTGGCGTTGACCGCGTCCGGCTTCTTGAAAACTTAAAAGGCGCAAGTGGTCTTCCCGGCGGCATTCTTGCCGAGCCCGCGTATATACTGCTTGCCGAAAGCGGCGTATCAGACGCCCATGAGCTGATACGGAAAATCACCCTCAGGGCCGAAGAAGAAAAATTGAGTTTTGCCGGGGCGCTTGCCGCCGAGGGCGACGCGCTTTCCCGCATAGGAAACAAGATGGTTGAACTGGGCATTATCAAGAACGCGTCCGAGGCCCTTGAATTCTTTGAAAAGCCGGAAAATTACCGGGGTCTTGCCCCGGAAAAGGCCAGGGCCCTTGCAAAAAAATACAGGGATATTATGAAGGAGGCGGCGTATGTTTAACGAGGCGTATTCGTATGATGATGTGCTGCTTTTGCCGGGTTATTCTGATCTTCTGCCGAAGGAATGTGATGTCAGGACAACACTCTGCGCCGGTATAACGCTTAACGTTCCGGTTCTGTCCGCCGCTATGGACACGGTAACCGAAGAAAGGCTGGCCATTGCCATTGCCCTGGAAGGCGGCGCGGGGGTTATACACCGTAACCTTGGCCCGGAAGAACAGGCCGCGCAGGCTGCCAATGTTAAGCGCTATCTTAACTGGGTCATTGATTCGCCGGTTACGGTTGAGGCCGGCGCGTTTATACGGGACATAAAAATTCTCATGGAAAAATACCGGGTATCGGGCATGCCGGTTCTTGATAAAGAAGGCTGCCTGGTAGGCATCATCACCAGCCGGGACCTTCGTTTTTGCCGCGATGATTCCCTTAAAGTGGCCGATGTGATGACTAAGGATCCGGTAGTGGTCCAGGGCGATCCTTCGGTTCCTGAGGCAAGGGAAAAATTCAACCGGCACCGCATAGAAAAACTTCCGGTCGTGGATAAGGGCGGAAGACTCACCGGGCTGGTAACGGTCAAGGATATGGAAAAGCACGAAAATTTTCCCAACGCGGCCACCGACAGGGCCGGGCGGCTCATCGTCGGGGCGGCGGTTTCGCCCCAGGATTATACGGTCCGTGTCCCGCTGCTTAAAAACGCCAAGGTTGATTTTGTGGTGCTTGATACGGCCCACGGCGATTCGCATAACGTTATGGAGGCGGTAAAGAATATCAAGAAACAATTCGGGATTCCGGTCATAGGCGGCAATGTGGCTTCAGGCGAAGGAACCAGACGCCTCATCGAAGCCGGCGCTGACGCGGTCAAGGTCGGCGTGGGCCCTGGTTCAATATGTACTACCCGCGTTGTGGCGGGCATAGGCGTGCCCCAGTTTAGCGCGGTGTGGGACTGCGCGGAAGAAGCGGCAAAGCACGGGATTCCCATAATAGCCGACGGCGGCATCAAATTTTCAGGCGACATCACCAAGGCCATAGGCGCCGGAGCAAACGCGGTGATGATAGGCAACCTCTTTGCCGGCCTCAGGGAAGCGCCGGGCAGGGAAATCATCTATGACGGAAGAATCTACAAAGAATACCGGGGCATGGGCAGCATGGGCGCCCTCAAAGACGGCGCGGGCGACCGCTACCAGATGACCAAGGACGAAACGCCGGTTCCCGAAGGCATAGAAGGCAGGGTTCCCTACAAGGGTGAACTTAGGGACTATCTTCATCAACTGGTGTCGGGACTCCGCAAGGGCATGGGGTACTGCGGCTGCGGAAACATAGACGAACTTAAAGCATACCGAAAGTTTGTCAGAATTACCGCTGCGGGTCTTAAAGAAAGCCACGCCCATGATGTTACCATCACCCAGGAAGCGCCGAACTACAGCAGGAGTTAGGAGCGTCCGGAGGCCGTTATTCCGGCCATAATTGCGTATGACGGAAAATCAGTGCAGCAGCCTTAAAAAGAAACTTGATCTTTGGTATAACAAAACCAGTGCAGCCTCTTTTATAAAACAAGACCCGCTGCAGTTTCCCCATCGCTACGCGGGCCGGGAAGACAGGGAGATAACCGCCTTTCTTGCCGCGACAATAGCCTGGGGCAGGCGGGACCTGATACTCCGTTCAGCAGAGCGAATGTTTTCCCTTATGGGAAAAAGCCCCTATGATTATGTCATGTCTTCGGGCTGCCGTAAAATCGGAACAAAGGCTATACACCGGACTTTTTTTGAAGCAGACCTGCGTTATTTCCGCAAAGGGTTCCGCTTCTGTTATACGAAATACAGAAGCCTTGAGGCCCTCTTTGCCGCGCCCCTTGCCGGAACCAAAAACGACGCGGCGGACAAAAAGAAAGCACCTGATCTCTGGGACAGCATGGCTCTTTTCAGAAACGAAATGGCAAAGGCCAATGGCGGCCTTTATACCAAACACATAGCCAATCCCGCTTCCTCTGCCTGCAAGCGCATCAACCTTGCCCTCCGCTGGCTGGTACGTCCGGGACCCCTGGATCTGGGACTCTGGAAAAGCATAAGCCCCTCCTTCCTGTTCATTCCCCTGGACCTCCATGTAGGCCGCGTCGCCCGTTCCCTGGGACTCCTCAAAAGAAAATCAAACGACAAAAAGGCGGTTATTGAACTTACCGAAAGACTCAAGTCCCTGTGCCCCGATGACCCCGCGAAGTATGATCTTGCGCTCTTTGGCATGGGCGTGGGAGCTTGAAGTCAGGCGCTGATGCCCGCCGCACCGCACCGCGCCGCGACGCGGACGATTGCAACAAACTCCCTTTTCCGGTATACTAGGCTTGTTTAAAAACCCGAGGTTTTTAAACAAGTTTACTGAACAGGCATCCTTCTAAAGGGGGGCGCGTATAAAGGACCGGCCATGAATGTAGTT
>JAIRTD010000194.1 GCA_031255115.1 Spirochaetaceae bacterium
TAATAAAACTGAATATTATTGTTCCTAATTTGAGCCAGTGTATTGGATCTATATATCTCTGTGGTATCATTGGCAACATAGTTACTAAATAAGATGTAAATAATGCAATAATCGGTATAATTACGATCGGCAATAAAATTATTAATAAAATATTTTTTGTTATTTTATTTTTTTCAATTTTTGCTATTATTAAATTCGAAAATAGTATAATACTAATTTGAACCATTATTATTGTGATGTTATATATTGATATATTTGCAAATAAAAAATTTAATCTAAATTTTGTAATTAATAAATGAACTATAATACTTCGAAACGGATTAAACTGTGCGTAAAATGTGTCAATAAATACAATTACAAAAGATGTAAAGATTATACTATACCATATAATTTTTAAAAAAATACATTTAAATCTATTGCGTTTATTAATCAATACAAGAAAAATTATAAATAAAACGTAAATAAAACAAAATGCAATATGATGATATTCTATCCATTTTAGTCCTTCCCATCCATTTTTTAGTATTTCAATTAACCAAATAATATTTGAGATAACTGCTAACAAAATTATTAAAACAGATATATTTGTTTTTAATTTATAGATGTATTTAAAAACAAATGTTATAAAAAATATACTATAAAATAATATATATAATTTTTTTATTAACGAAATCAATATTCCATTTTTATATATCCCAATTGGAAAAATATTTATTCCGGTAAATATATAGTCCCATAATAGTAAAAAGAAAAATAATATTGTTAGTATACTCAATAAAATAGTTCGTTTCATTTTATAATAATGCGATCAATATATCATCTTGTCAATACTTCTGAAAATAATCTTAGGCAAAATGGCGTATAACTCCCTGTATACGCGCCCGGTTTCATCTATACGCTATGTCAATGCCTTATCCGGCAACAAGCACCTTTTGGCACTATACCATACGATAATATGCCTCCCGCCCATTAAGCCTCATGCTGGCCAACTCAAGGCCGCGGGGGAAAGGCGAAAAATTTTATCGGGAATGTTCCAGCAAAACAGAGACCGGGACTACCGAATAGCCTTCCCGTATCAGGGCGTCGAGAAGTACGTCAATGCGGTTAAAGAGGTAATCGTCCCTTCCTCCGGGGAGGAGGCCCAGTCGTATGGGTATGATGGAGCCCGGCCTTTTTTGGGTCATGATACGGTCTATCATGTCCGGGGCGGAAAGCTGAAGCAGGCCGGTGCGTCTGGTGTCGTTTCGTTCTATCCAGTCCAGGGGGTCAACGTCGCGTCCTATGGTGGAGTAAGCGGCGGCGGCGGCGAATTCCGCTATGTCGCTGGAAGCGGCGTAATAGGGAGCGTGCCAGATCAGGGAAAGTTCGGTTCCGGCGGCAGCGAAAAATTCATCCTCGTTGCGGGCAAGGCCCCGCGAAATAAATTCCCTGTCTATGCGGTAGCGGACGTCGGAAATATTTATCGGGGCGTAGAACATTGACGCGGTCTCATGGCCGGCTTCGGCTATGCTCTTGGCAGATTCGGGGTGGCGTCTGATAAATTCGCCGTTCAAAAAGAACGTAACCCGGAGGTTAAAGCGTTCAAGTGTGTCCAGTACGGTCTTGAGCCCGGTATCGTCATCGATACAGTCAAAGACCAGGGCTGTTTCTTTGAGGCCTCTGCGGTTTCCGTGCGAAAATACTCCGGCAATTTCCTTGTCCTCCGCTGTTTCGGGGGGCCGTTCAGAAAAAGCTGTGTCGGAGGCGACAAGGGGGAAGGTTCCCACAGAAGCGATGTTCCGCGCCATGGGAATATTTACATAGGAGCCTGAACTCTGGTTTTCGAGGTATACCCGGTAACGGGAAGAACTTATACGCGGGGTTTTAAGCGCCGGGGAATCAAGGGCGGTCCAGGGAGAGATTCCGTCGGTAGCGTACCAGGCTTCTCCGCTGCGGGCAGCTATGCGGGAGGATCCTTCTTCATAGCCAAAGGCCTCGGCCTGGGAAAGGCAGATAAGGCCCCGCCGGCCGTCAAGACGCTGGCGTTCAATGAGCCCCTGGCCGGCGATGATGAATTCATCATTACTCATCCACAGCGCCCCGTAGACAGGCAGGGTCCGCAATACCGACAGGGGTTTCCAGTTAATGTAGTCGTAAAGAACCGCGCCTGAGGGACCCCAGAAAAGCGCCCTGGTTCCGTCAGGAGAGAGGACCATAGAGCGGCCCGGAGGCGTATCAAGGGCCGAAAAAAGACTTATGGGCCTCGCGGTTCCGGCGGTTTGGCCGGTATTGAGCCGGTACGCCGATACTTCCCTTCCGCCGTTTCCGGGCAGGGACGCCAGGACGGTAATAAGGCCGGAGGCTGACCAGAGCAGCTCTATATCCGAAGCCGCGGCAGGAAGCAGCACATAGGGCAGCGAAGTCTGGGGCAGGGCCTCGCGGACCAGGGGATAATAAAAAAGATTCCGGCCTCCCTTGGAAAGCACCAGGGCCTCAGCGTCAGGGGCCATCCAAAAGCGGTCAAAGTCAGGATCAAATTCAAAAGGAATAGTCCCTATTATGACTCCTGTTTCAAGAAAATCAGTATAGAGAGCCCGGGCAAAAAGATCAAAACTCCGCACCCGGTATATGGTCGAAACGTTGAGGTAGTAAAATTCGCCAAGCCTCCCCCAGTGTATTGAACGAATGGAACCTTCGCCTATAAGTCTGAAGCGCTCGTCCACCGGAGAGGCGAGAGTATTGAGGGGAAAATAGTACAGCTTGTTCTCTTTCTGGTACACAAAAACCCTGGAATCAGGGCTCCAGGAAGCGGGAAAATACGAAGAAGGCCGTTCTACATGTTCGGCGATAAGGATACGGTTTCCGTTAGAGACATTGACCAGCGCCAGGTTCCCATAGGCCGGAGTCTCCGGCTCTACGGTGAGTATCCAGCGTCCGTCTTCCGAAGACACCATGGATTCGACCCTGCCGCCTCTGACCGGAGCGCCTCCGCTAAAGGACGGAAAGCCCGGCACGTTTCTGGGAAGGCCGCCTGAAATGGGAATGCGCGTAACGCCAAAGGCGTTCCGTACCTGGAGTATCCTTGAATCAAGTAAATCAATGCGTTCAGGAAAGGCGGTAAGCTGCCTGAGTTCTCCCCTGCCCCGCTCGGTAAGCACGGCGGCAAAAACGCCGCTTTGGGGCAGCGAGCCTTTTCCGTCGGAATCGGCCCTAAAAAGCAAAAGCCCTTCGGAAAGGTCGAGGCCGCTGAACACCACAGCGCCGGAAAGCGGCGCGGCGGCAAACAATACAAAGAAAATGCCTGTAAAAATGGCTCTCTTCATACCAACTCAACGATTTTCAGATTCGATATCAATTCGGGGAAGGCTATGGCTGTTATCGTAGGCGCGGATAAAGGTAGCCACCGCAATAAACGCGATGAGAATCAAAACCAGTTTGCGCATGGACCCTCCATTGTTCTATGCTATCTTGCGGAGTTAAGAAAATCAAGGGGATTAAGAGCCCTTCCGTTCTTATATATGGAAAAATGAAGGTGGGGCCCGGTGCTGTAGCCTGTATTGCCCACTTCTCCTATCTTGCTTCCCTGGCTTAACACGGCGCCCTGCTGTACCGAAACGAGGTTCAGATGGGCGTACATGGTCTGATAATTATTGCCGTGGGTCATGATGATGTATTTTCCGTAGGTGGCGTTAAAGCCCACGGTCTGAATACGGCCGTCCATGGCGGCCTTGACCGGGGTCCCTATGGGGGCGGCAAGGTCAATGGCGCTGTGGAAACGCCGCACGCCGCTTATGGGGTCCTGCCTCCAGCCGTAGGGGGAGGTAAAACGGCCCCGTATGGGATAGATAAAGAGTTCACCCAGGGCCAGTTTGAGGTCTTCGCTGCGCATGCGGGCGCCGGGCAAAAAGAGCATGGTTCCGGCGGTGATGAGTTCGCTTTCAAGATCATTGGCGTCGAGTATGGCTTCCAGGGGAACGCCCTGATTTTTGGCTATTTTGCCCAGAGTGTCTCCGGATCTTACCGTATAGGGAATGCCGTCCATGTTGGGGAGGCGTAAAACCTGGCCTTCCCTGAGCTGTCTGGCATTGCTGATATTGTTGGAGGCTATAATCGCGTCCATGGAAAGGGCGTGTTGAGAAGCTATCCTTGATACTGAATCGCCCCGCTTAACCGTATATTCCGACCAGGCAAAGCTTTCCACCAGGTCAAGGGGAATTTCTTCGCCGGGGGATTCGGCTGTGGTCTCCGTAGCGGCCGCGGCAGTCTCCGTGACGGCCGCGGCGGCCTGTACGGCCATTGCCGGGGTTCCATCGGCAGGGGCCGGCGTTTCGGCGTTTAGTCCCGCGACGGAAGCCGTATTATCGGGATTTGAGATGTCAGGCCGCAAAAGAGCCGGGCCCGAAAGACCGGCATAGGAGGCCAGGGCGGTTTCGTACACCCCGTCGCCCTGGGGCACGACTCTGGCGCCGGGAAAACCGGGAATCTGGTACAGGTAGAAGGCGCCCAGGCTAAGGCCGCCGACGATAATGACGGTAAACGCCAGGGAACCAAGTCCGGCCAGGTTGAATGAAAGCCTTTGGCGGGACCGCGAAAAACCCTTTCCAGGGGACCTCATGGCGGGCCTGGGCGGCCGCTGTTTTGTATCGGGCCTCTGTTTAAGGTACTGAACATTACAATACGGTTTTTTTCCCGCGTCTCTGTTGACTGTCCGCTTTCTGCGCCGGGAAATGTGTTGAGAGGCAATAAGGTCATTCATTATACTGGTTTATCGACATAAATAGATTGAAGCATTATACTAAAGCCCTCATGGAAAAACGCGCCGGAAAAATACAGCCGCTTAAAGCCATAGCCGCGGCCCTGGTTACCGCTTTGGCGATGAAGCTCTTTCTCTTTGATTTTATGATTTCTGAGGGCCGTTCCATGCTTCCGGCCATACGGCCCGGCGCGCTGCTCCTCATAAACCGGGCGGCCTACGGCCTGCGTTTTCCCTGGGCGGGCCGCTATGTACTGCGCTGGAAACAGCCTGAAACCGGGGATATTGTGGTGTTCAAAACGCCTCTGGGTCAGACCGCGGTCAAGCGCTGCGCCGCCGTGGAAGAAGAAGGCGTCTTTGCCCTTGGCGACAATACCGGAGAGTCCCTTGATTCGCGGTCCTACGGTTTTATTCAATGCGACGAAATACTGGGCAAGGTGGTGGGTATACGATGAGTTTCCCGGTAACGCCGGACAGAAAAAATCCTTTCAGACGGCGGTTTTTTATTTTTACCGCCCTCCTTGCCCTTGCCGCCCTGACGGTACTCTTTAAGTACGGCGTGGTAATGCTTACCCCGCCCGGGCGTTCTTCCGAACCTTACCAGCGCGCCTTTGTTGAACGGGGCCCCATTTTGGACCGCAACGGCCGCATCCTGGCCCTTCAGACCAGGCTGGGAAACATCACCCTCTGGAAGCCCGAAGCCCCGGATCTTGAAAAACTTGCCGCCGAGCTTGCCCCGGTGCTGGAAACCAGCGAAGATGCAATTCTCGCGTATATAGGGGAATTCCCCGGCGACTTTGTTTACCTTAAACGGCGGGCCGAACAGTCGACGCTGCGGGCTGTTGAGGCCGCCAGGGCGGAGGGAAAACTCAGGGGCGTGGGCATAGAACCCATTGTAGGGAGAATATACCCCGAAAAAAAACTTGCCGGGCA
The DNA here is from genome assembly GCA_031255115.1 of Spirochaetaceae bacterium. Taxonomy (GTDB): domain Bacteria; phylum Spirochaetota; class Spirochaetia; order Treponematales; family Breznakiellaceae; genus JAIRTD01. The sequence continues at coordinate 5,666 of JAIRTD010000194.1, forward strand.
GATTATCGGCTTTGTCGGCGACGACAATACAGGACTTGCCGGTATTGAGTACGCCTTTGACGCCGAACTGGCCCCGGATGACGGCAGTCCTTCGGGAAGCCAGATCATACTGACCATAGACGCCAATGTTCAACATATTCTCGAAGAATGCGCCGAAAAGGCCATGACCGAAAACCTCGCCGAGGCGGTGATGATTATAGCCGCCGACCCCCGTTCAGGAGAGATACTCGGTTCGGCCTCGGTCCCCGGCTTTGACCCCAACGACATACGGCTTTCCACAGAGCAGGAACGCATGAACCGGCCCGCCATCTGGGCCTATGAACCCGGTTCTGTTTTTAAGGTCTTTTCCCTGGCGGCCCTTATGGACAGCCAGGCCATAAACGGCGATTCGGTGTTTATCTGCGACGGCCATTATGAAAGGACAACCAATCTGGGAGAAAGGATTACCATCAACTGCCTCGGCGCCCACGGCAGGGTACGGGTCAGGGATATTATCATTTATTCCTGCAACGCCGGCGCTGCCTACGCGGCGGACAGGCTTGACGCAGGGTCCTTTCACGAGCGGCTTAAAGACCTTGGCTTTGGCAGCCGTACCCAGGCGGGCATGCCCGGCGAGAGCATCGGCTTTCTCAGGCCCGTCGAACGCTGGTCGGAACGTTCCAAACCAACCATAGCCATGGGCCAGGAAATAGCCGTATCGGCCCTCCAGATGGTGCAGGCCGCCACGGCCATAGCCAACGACGGCATTCTCGTTCCTCCAAAGATCATCTCCCGCATCATCAGCGCCGGCGGCGAAACAAAAAACTACGAATCAGCGCCGCCCCGCAGGGTCATGAGCGCCGAAAGCGCCAGGGCCATGCGGAGTTATATGGTAGACGTAACCTCTGACATAGGAACCGGCTGGCGGGCCAATGTAGCCGATCTTTCCCTGGCCGTCAAAACCGGAACCGCCCAGATCATAGACCCTCTTTCGGGCGCGTATTCGGACAAGGATTTTATCGCCAGCTGTATAGCCCTGCTCCCCGCCGAAGCGCCTTCCCTGGTTTTGTATATCACCATCATAAGGCCCGGCGGAGAAATCCTCGGGGGCCGCATCGCCGCCCCGGCAATACGGGAAGCCGCCGAAGCCCTGGTCGATTACCTGGGCATACCCCGCGGCAGGAACCCCCAGATAAGCCATTCCGGGGAAGTAGGCGTTGAAAGGCTTCCCAATGTGGTGATAGGAGAACTCATGCCTGACCTTACGGGCCTTTCCATGCGGCAGCTTCTTCCCCTGATCCTCCGGGATGATCTTCATCTTGAAATTTCGGGCAACGGCTGGGTTAGACGCCAGACCCCCGAAGCGGGAAGCCCTCTCGACGCGGGAAGCGTCATCACCCTGGAACTGGAATGAACCATTGGGATAATAACCGGAAAATTCTCAACAAGAATTTTCCCGGACTCGAAAAAATCCTCTCAATACCCGAGGAAGATTTTGAAAGCCAATGCGTTGTCGAAGCCGCCGCTTCCGATCTCCCCACCCTCAGGGCGCGGGGTTTGTACGTTCATTCAAAACATGATCCAGTAAAGGAGGCCCGCCGCATCGCCGCATCAATACCCGAAGGAGAAGAACCCCTTGTCCTCCTGGGCTTTGGCCTTGGCTATCTTGCCGAGGCAGCGTCCGGCCGCATTGCGCATAACGGAGTTTCGCCTGACGACGCGGCAGAACCGGGTCCTTTAAAAAGGCCCCTCATCATTGTCGAAAAGCACCCTTCCCTTATACGCCGGGCCCTGGAAGAACGGGACCTGGGGAATTTTCTCTCCTCCAAAGGACTGATTTTTGTTATAGGCGGCTCTCCGGAAGGCATAGCGGGCCCGCTTGAACTTTTTGAACTCCCGCCTTTGTTCATAAAAAACCGCGCCCTGGTCGAACTTGACGGAGACTGGTACGGCCAGGCAGAATCCTTTGCCGCGGCCCTGCTTCAACGTAAAGCGGTAAACAAGGCAACCTTAAAAAAATTCGGCAGACGCTGGGTACGCAATCTGGGAAAAAACAAAGAGGCCATACGGGACCTTCCGGGCATTGCGGCCTTTGCCGGCGCGGGAAAGGCCTTTCCCGCCCTCCTTGCCGCTGCCGGACCTTCGCTTGACCGTATTGCCGCCGTCCTCCCCGCGTTAAAAGAACGCTGCATAATCGTCGCCGTTGATACCTCCCTACGCTTTCTTCTGGAAAACAAGGTGGAACCTGATTTTACCGTTACCGTCGACCCCCAGTACTGGAACGACCGCCACCTTGACCGCGTGGGAAGCAGGGGCGGAAAACTCATTGCCGAATCCGCCGTGTATCCCCCCTCGCTCAGGCAGGGTTTTCGCCAGAGTTTTCTTTGTTCTTCGCTCTTTCCCCTGGGACGATTTATTGAGGACCGGGTAGAAGCCAAGGGGCTTTTGGGCGCAGGAGGATCAGTAGCCACCAGCGCCTGGGATTTTGCCCGGCTTTTGGGCTGCGGCGAAATCTGGATAGCCGGACTTGACCTTGGCTTTCCTGACTCAAAAAGCCATTTCAGGGGCGCCCTGTTTGAAGAACAGGCTGTCGCCGCCGGAATGCGTCTGTATCCCGCCGAAACCCGTTTTGTAAAGACCCTGCTTGACGGCAGACCTTTTTTTGCCCCGGCAATGGACGGCGGCCAGGTACTCACCGACAAGCGGCTTTCCCTCTACGCGACCTGGTTTGAAAGGCAGTTCAGCCGTTACCGGGAAGTAAAAAATTACAGCCTTTCTCCCCGGGGCCTCTCCATCAAGGGCCTCATCCCGGGAAACGAGGCGGAACTTTTAAGCCGCCCGCCTCTGCGAAAGGCCATTGACGCGGCGCTTGACGCGCCCGCCGGTATCCTTGAAAAAAATTTCTTCAGCAAACAAGCGCGGGAAGAACGGGCGGAAAAGTATCGCCAGGCCCTGCGGGAACTTTTGGCCGAACTGGAACATATCACGGAACTTTCCCGCGAAGCCGCCAAAGACGCCCGCGAAGGCTGGAAGAACGCCTCCCTGCTCGGCGAAGCCGGGGGAGAGGCCCGGCGCAAAGCCCTTCTTTCCCGGCTCGAAGCCGCCGGTCGTTCAATCAGCGAAAGCCAGGGCAAAGACGTAGCGGGCTTTCTCTTTCCCCCGATAGAAGACCTCGAAGAAAAACTGACCAGCCCCGCGTCCAATCCCCTGCGCCGCCATCTGGAACTTTCCTGGCGGCTCTACGAGGCCCTTGCCGAAGCCGCGGATTATAGCCGCCTTGTTCTGGAAAACAATGCCCTTAATTGACAAATAAAAGGGGCCTTGACAATATATGGTATATAAAATGATTGTTAAAGGCTTCTGCTTCACGGCGGTTTTACACATTTTTCTTGCTGTTTCCTGCGCGGCCGCCCAGGATATTCAGGATATTTGGACCGCCGCGCGGGAAGGAAACGCGCGTCTCATACAAAGCTTTGTCAGAAACGGCGCTGACCCCAACGCTGTGGAGAGCGGGACCGGCATGTCGGCACTGGCAATCGCCATAGCCCGCAATGACGCCGGGATGGTAAGGGCCCTCATCAACGTGGGGGCGGATGTGGAAAAGGAATCTTACAGCGATTATATTCATATAAATATACAAAATGCCGAAGAGATGCCTGATGTGGTGCAGACTTTTCTTGGGGCCGGCGCTCAGATCGATTTTTCAAAGAACAGCTACCATCTTTTCTTAACCCTGGACAGGACAGAAAACAACGCCGCGTTTTTTGATTCCCTGCTTGCCCTTAAAAGCGATAACGAAAGCCCCGCGTTGACAAACGTTACCGTCCGGGAGCGGCCTGAGGATTTTAATTATGCCCTCTACCACAACTACCGGCTTTACCGCCTTCATTCGCCGCTGAAACAGGCCATTTACCGGCAGAACGTGGAAATAGCGCAGCTGCTCCTTGAGGCGGCAAAGAACAAGGCAGCTATGGTAAACCGGCGTTATACCTATTTGCCTCCCGGCCGTCATGATGATGAACCGGAATACGCGGCCCATTCGCCCCTGACTTTTGCCATAAGAAGCGGGAACCGTGAAATGGTTAAACTGCTTCTGGACGCAGGAGCCTGGACCGGCGAGAAAGCCGAAACATGGGTCTATCTATGGTACGGCCCCCTGGAATACGCTATAAGCATGAAGGACGCCGCCATAGTGCAGCTCATGCTTGAATGCGGGGTGGACCCGAATGAAAGCTCCCATTTATCATCGGATTCCCTGTTTTACGCGGTAACCATTGGCACGCCCGAAATAGTGCGGCTCCTTATCGAGGCCGGGGCGGATACCGACCCGGAAAACCGCTACGGCGATTATCAGCCCCTGCCCGCGGCGGTGGATCTGCAGAACCACGAAGCCGCCCGCATGTTAATAGAGGCCGGAGCTGTAGTCAACAGGCCTATGGATTTTTACGATACCCTTCTTTCCCGGGCGGTTAAAAAAAACGACGAAGCAATGGTAAAACTCCTCCTGGAAGGCGGCGCGGATATAAACGATTCGCGCCACCCCGGGTATTATAGGGGGCACACTCCCCTGACCAGGGCAATCACAGACGGCAATATGGATATGGTCCGCCTGCTTCTCGATGCCGGGGCGGATATAAACAGCCCCGGCGAATACGGCAACGGCCCCCTGCAGGAAGCCATAAAAAAAGGCAATACCGCCCTGACCATGGAATTCCTTGCGCTGGGGGCCAGGGTCAATACTCCTGACGGAACGCCGCCGCTTTTTTTTGCGGTCCAGGACGGCAATATCCCCCTGATGCGGACGCTCCTCGACGCCGGCGCGGATATCCGGACGGAGAGGGAAAACAGCACGGCGTTGAGCCGCGCGACGCGGGTAAAGGACCTGGAAACATTTAAGGAGATTCTTGCGATACTCCGCGAGCGGGGCTTAAACGATATTGACTTTCACGGCGAAGGCGCCTGGACGGCCCTTCAGGCCGCGGCCCAATACGGCAACTTCGAAGCGGCAAAAATCCTCCTCGAAGAAGGCGCCGATGTCAACGCCGGGAGCGCCGGCGGGTATACTCCTCTTTATAACGCGATCGGGCCGGAGGAGAATCTTGCCCTGGTTGAACTCCTTATCAATGCCGGAGCCGATCTTACTGCCCTTGGCCCGGAACAAACCATTTATCTGGATCGTTCGTGGTACATGACCGGGCGTTTCAGTTATTTAGTGATGGGCGGCGCAAAAGACATAGAGCTGCTCCTTAAAGCCGGAGCGGATACGGAAGTCCGGGACAGCGAGGGCAGAACCGCTTTAATGCTGTACAGTTTTTTTGATGCCCCGGAAATTGTCCGCTTGCTTCTGGACGCGGGCGCGGACCCCGACGCGCGAAACAACTACGGGGAAAGCGCCCTTATGTTCGCTGTATGTAATTGGGGCCCTGCATCTACAGTAAAAAACCTTCTTCAGGCAGGGGCCAATATCAACGCCCAAAGTAATACAGGCGATACCGCCCTGATGTTCGCTATACATTACGGTCCCGAAGGCATTACACAGCTTATTGAAGCCGGCGCCGACACGAGCCTTCAAAATAACGGCGGCGCTACGGCCTTGATGATACATATGCATGGGGATGATTACTGGCGTTACAACGAAAAAGACGCCGCGGAAGAGACTGCGGTGCTTCTCGAAAAAGCCCTGGCCGGGGACGAACAAAGCAGGGCGGCTTTGAATCTTAAAGACAAGGACGGCTGGACCGCCCTTATGTACGCCGCGGCAAATACTTTTATCCCTGCCGAAGTCCTTGAGCTTTTGATCAGCGCCGGGGCCGATGTCAACGCGGAAAGCTCCGAAGGCGTTACCGCCCTCATGCTGCTCAAAGTCATGTACACAATCGCCGTCTCAAATGAGTATACATATTGGATACTCCGGCACGCCAAAAAAATCGCCGTATTGAAAAACGCCGGCGCCGTGGAAAAACCGCCGCTTATTTCCGAAATTCCCCAAAGGCGGCTTTACAGCGAATTTCACGGAACCGAAGGAATGTATCAAAGCGATCGTTAAAACCTCTGCCCTTCCCCGCCGGGAAGGAGGCTTTTTGCTCAAGTATTTACAGGGCCGCGCCGATAATAGAGGCAACAGAGGCCAGTCCTCAGGTTGAAAGACGGTGCGCAGTTGAATCTGAACCAGTGGAACAAAAGCCGCTGCCGGGTTTACGACGTCCAGGCGCATCGTCTTTTTTTTGCGGAAAAAGCGCGCTGACGGAAACAACGCGCTAGGCGTACAGCCAGGTACCTGCGCCGCCTATGTATTTTGAAATCACCGCCACATATATCTCTCCCAGGGAACGGGAAACTTCGCGGTTCCAGTCTTTCTTTCCGGGGAGGCTTTTTTTAACCCTTTCGCGGGCGGTTTTCGCGGCCTGTATACACTCGGTTGCCCTGCTGGGAAGGCTTTTTTTAAGGGCCCCTGACAGGAAATACCCGGACAGACCTATAACCAGGGGAATACGGCTTTCGGAGGCGAGAACCACGCAGTCATTGGCGGCGGCGCCAAAATCCCCGTCCAGCAGGGCGGCAAAGCCGTGGTAAAAGCGTATCCAGTCGCCCTGTTTGGCCGAATCCAGACGGCGGGAAAAAAACGCCGCAGCCCCGGCATGGTCCTTTCCAAGTATGCGGGCAATACCGAAAATAAGGCTGTTTTCTTCTATAAGAGCGGGTTTTGCCACACTGAGCCTGTTTTCGAGCTCAAGCACCGAGGCGGGGTCGGAAAGCACGAGGTAGCTGTTGGCCAGGAGTTTTACCAGCCGCGCCGGGTACCTGCCCCGTGTTATGACCCTTCCTTCGAGAAACTGGACCAGGGCCGGCCAGTCTTCTTTTTCCAAAAGAGCATAAAGTCTGCGGTTTGCGAGATAAAAAATATCCAAACCAACGAGTATAACCAAAAGAAGGACGGCCAAAGGCCACACGGAACGCAAAAAATACAAAGAAAACCCATTTCCCAGGAGGAAATAGGGGGTGAGGGCTATAAAAACTAGGAAGAATAGTATTATCATATTAAACAAGATGAAAACGGTTCTGAATTTCAAATGCGGAATCTCCTCTGGTAACTCCTTATATGATAGAGGAAAGCAATTGCCGCGTCAACGCCGCGTATTCTGTCTCTATGGTTCGGCCATGCGTCCGGTTATGGCGGGACCGGTCAGGAACAGGGACGCTTCCCTGACAACAAACCGGCAGGAGGTCTGGGTATGAAAGCCTACGCCATAAAGGATATTACGCCTGACAGCTATTTCTCAAAGCCCGTATATTTGAGCGAGGGCTTTATACTGGCTGCCCCGGAAACGCCTTTTACACAAGAAATCATCAAGACCCTTCTCGGATGGGAATTCAGGGAGGTCTTTAGCGACGGGGAACCCCGGGAGGTCTACTTCTCCGACGACGTGGACGAGGCGGAAGAAATACTCGGCCAGGGGGTGGATACCTCGGTAATGAGCGATGTTGAACACATTCATCAGGCTGAGGAATTCTTTAACAGTTTTCAGATCTATGTTGAAAAACTGTTTACCAAGATAGCGATGAACGCTGATTTTTATTTTAGGGATGTGGCCGAACAGATCAAGAAGGTGGTGGAATTTGTCAGGGCGGACAGCCGTTTTCTGTTCCGCTCGGAAAAGATGGCCCTCCCCGCGCCTGAGGCCAATTACCTTGCCTCCCATACGATAAAGTCAACCATTGTCGCCATTGTTATCGGCCTGCAGTTAAAACTGCCTGTCCACCGCCTCATAGAACTGGGTGTGGCGGCGCTGCTCCATGAGGTGGGCATGTTAAAGCTTCCTCCCCAGAGCTATCTCAGCAAGCGGCCGCTTTCGCCCCAGGAAAGGAAAGCCATTATGAGTCATCCGGTGTTGAGTTTTAACCTCCTCAAGGCGGCGGACTTTCCGCTGGTAATATCCCTGGCCGCCCTCGAACACCATGAGCGGGAAAACGGTTCGGGCTATCCCCAAAAACTTACCGCCGACAAGATAAGCCTCTACGCAAAGATTATCGCCGTGGCCTGTTCCTACGAGGCCCTGACCAGCGCCAGACCCCACAAGGAACACAAGGACGGTTACAGCGGCATGCTGGACCTGCTCAGGAACGAAGGCAAGCAGTACGACGACACTATAGTGCGGGCCCTGGTATTTGCCCTTTCCCTGTATCCCATCGGTCTTTATGTGCTGCTTTCCAACGGAAAGAAGGCCCAGGTCGTGGATGTAAATCCCGAAAACGCCCGTTTCCCGGTGGTACAGATTTTTGGCGAACTGACCCCTGACGGCAAGAACCGGTCTCTCCAGACCGACAAGAACGGCGTTTATATAGTGCGTCCCCTGAACCGGGAGGAAATTCCCGCTCAATGAACGACCGCCCTCCTTTATCCGGCCTTATATGCCTGGCCCTGATCCTCGTAAGCGGTTTTTGCACCCTGGTCGAAACAGCCCTGCTCGAATCCAAACGATCCAAGCTGCTTTCCAGGCTGGGCGAAAAAAAAGACAAAAAATCCCTTGCCGTGCTGGAACGGCCTGAGCGCTGCGTCCCGGCCCTCCAGATTTCCCGCTGTCTCGGCGGCATCATCTCCGGGGTTCTCGCGGCGCGGTGGTTTTCCCGGCCCCTTGAGAGCCTCACAACACAGCTGCTTCCTTACGGCGGCAAAGAGGCGGCCCTGGTTGTGGTAGTCATGCTCAGCGCCCTTGCCTATGCGCTTCTTGCCGTGATGATTCCCCAGCGCATTGCCCGCTCCGACCCGGAAAAATACGCTGCCGCCCTGCTTCCGCCGGCATTGCCCCTTGCCCGCCTGCTCCTGCCCCTCGTCGCCCTGCTCTCGCTTTTTACCCGGATCATCTGCGGGGTCTTCGGCCTTGCCGAAAACGGCGCCCAGACAATCACCGAGGACGAACTGCGCCAGGCGCTTATTGAGGGTGAAAAATCAGGCATTGTGGAAAGCAAGGAGCGGGCCATGGTCGAGGGGGTGTTCTATCTCGGCGACCGGCCGGTACAGGCTTTTATGACCCACCGTTCCGAACTGCAATGGCTTGATAGTTCCGACGGCCCCGAAGAGGCAAAGAAACTCGCCTGCGCCGGGGAACAGCGCTACTTTCCCGTGGCTGAAGGCGGCCTCGACAATGTAACGGGCATGGTCTCAGCCGTTGATATACTCGTTACCCTGCTTGAGCATAAATGGACCGGCCTCAAAGCCATAATGAAAAGCCCCCAGTTTATTCCCGAAACCATGTCCGCCCTCAAGGCCTTTGAGGTTTTCAGAAAAGGCGGCGGCGAAGTTCTCTTTGTTATGGATGAATACGGCGGCCTGTCCGGCGCCCTGTCGGTGAACGATCTTACCGAAGAAATCGTCGGCGAATTCCTCAAGTCTCCGGGAGACGACGAGGAACTTATCAGGCAGGAAGACGGGAGCTGGCTTGCAGGCGGCACGGTCAGCATTGACGAACTTGCCGAGGCGCTTTCTTTTGAAGAACTCCTCGGCGAACACCACGAATTCCATACCCTGGCCGGTTTTATTCTTGAAATAGCGGAAAAAATCCCCAAAACCGGGGAACTGTATCAGTGGAACGGGTTTCGCTTCAGAATAGTTGATATGGACGGCAACCGCATAGACAAGCTGCTTATATATCCGCCCGCTCAAGACGGCCCTGGTACAGGGCCTTTGGATAAATAACAATACCCAGCTTTTTTTCCAGCGCGGCCAGTTTTTTGAGTTCCGCCTCGTCTCCTATGGTCGCCATTACGCCCCGTTTGCCGGAACGGGCAGTGCGGCCCGCCCGGTGTATATAGGCTTCTCCGTCCGTCGTATCCAGGGCGATGATGTGGCTCACGTCGGGAATATCAAGCCCCCTGGCGGCAAGATCGCTGGTAACCAGAACCTTGATTCTGCCCTTTCTAAAATCATCTACAGAATTCCGCCTGGCTTTTTTATCCATGCCGCCAAAAAGGCAGCCCGCGGAAATCGTGTGGTTCTGGAGTATGCCCGCGACTTTGCCTATACGATCCCCTGCGTCAATGAACACCAGGGCCTTGCGGGGCTTTACCGCCGCAATAAAAGAAATCAAGGTCCGGGTCTTTTTTCGTTCCTCGCTGAAAAGGGCCCAGTGTTCTATGCTGTCCCTGAGTACTTCCCTGCCCGGTTCTTCAGCCGTCCCGGCATCGGGGCCAAAGAAGGGGAGCAGCGCGTTTTTGGCTTTTTCCGGCATGGTGGCGGAACAGGCGTAGAGT
>JAIRTD010000248.1 GCA_031255115.1 Spirochaetaceae bacterium
GGAAAAACCCAGCGCTGGGTAGGCCCTTCAATGTATACCTGGGGCGTTGTGTCTTTTTTGGCCTTCCCGTATACCAGGACGCCTGAACCTACGGTCAGGGCCACGGCAAATCCTATGGCAACAAAATCAAAGGGCTTAAAACGAAAAAATCTTTTTTTCTTCATACTGTTCTATTCCTGTCTGTCTATCCCCGGCTGCCCAGAAGCGGTACTTTCGCCGCATCCGCCTCCGCAGCCTGTGCACGCGCCGCAGCCTTCCGCTCCGCAAGCGGCATCACAGCCCTGACCCGCCTCATGGGGATGGCCGTGTTCTATTTCGGCAGGCAACGCTTCCCTGACGGAACGTACCTGGACATCAAAGCCCAGGTCCAGACCCGCCATGGGGTGATTGGCGTCAACCATAACCTCTGTTTCGCTTACCCCGGTAACGGTTACCATGCAACTACCCCCGGACGTTTCGGCTTCAAACTGCATACCGGTCTGTACCTGGATATTTCCGGGAAAATGGTCGGGAGAAACGGAGATAACCAGATTTTCATCCCGTTCACCATAGGCGTCGGCCGCCGGAATCATTACCGAAAACCGGTCGCCTTCGGACTTGCCTTCGAGGGCTTTTTCCAGCCCGGGGATAATATTATTATGCCCGTGGAGGTAAAAGAGCGGTCCGGTATGTTCAGATGAATCAATAACAGCTTTATCCGTGCCCGAAAGGGTATAATCAAAACTCGCTACCCGGTCTTTTGCTATCAACATACACTTTTCTACCATAAAAAGGAACAACCTGCAAGCCCTGCCGGGCAAAGGGCCCTGCTTCCTGTTTTTTATGGGAAGAAGACACCCCATGTAACCTTTTTGCCCCAGGGTGTTTCTATAGATAAAGCAGCGAGTTTTCCTTCGTTTGGTAACCGCGGCCGGTTATTTCCTCCTCCCGGCCGCGGTTTTTTTATGCGGCGGCGCCAAAAACAAAGCCGGCCGAACGGTTTTTGGCCTTTCGGACAACGTACTTCTTGTCAGAGAATAGTCTAGACTCCGACTACGGCGCTTACCTGGGGGACTTCCTGTTTAAGATATGATTCTATGCCCTGTTTAAGGGTCATCTGGGCCATGGGGCAGCCGCCGCAAGCGCCGGTCAACTTTACCGATACTGTCCCGTCATCGGCGACCGATACAAATTCAACATCGCCACCGTCAGCCTGAAGGCTGGGCCGTACATTTTCCAGCGCGGCTTTAACCTGTTCTTCAAACATAATACGCTCCTATATAGTACTATACTCCATAGATTTGAGTTTGTCAGGTATGGAATTAGTTAATTCCTTACCTGACAAACACTTATAATCGGAATTCTATGACAATTTTAAATTGTCATAGAATAATATACTAAGGAATGTGCTCTTGTACAAGCGTTCCAGTTTGAAGCCCTGCGGGGCTGGTGGTGAGGCGCTCTCCCCGATTGCAAGACCCTTTTATTACCTATATACTTTTTTTATAATCCAAACAGCGCGGCTGCCGCGTGAGGGTTTAAGGGGGAGTTCATGGCTGCGAAATTTAACTTTTCTATTGAAGAGTTGGGCAAGCGGAGCGTCAAATCGCCTATACATCTGTCCAAAGTTCAGGGTGATTTTATTGCCAATTATGTTACCGATGACAAATTTGTCAGATTGAATGTTGACGTAACGCCGGGCGAGCAGGCCCCCATTGAGAAAACCCAGATTTTTGAATGCGCCGGCCCCCGGGAGATGCTGTACTTTTCTCCCCAGCATGTTCACGCCGGCATTGTAAGCTGCGGCGGACTCTGTCCGGGGCTTAACGACGTTATCAGGGCCATAGTGCGCTGCCTCTGGTACCGTTACGGCGTAAGGCGGATTTCGGGCATACGCTACGGCTACAAGGGGCTTATCCCCGAATACGGCTTTGACACCAAGGAGCTTACCCCCGAAGTGGTTGACGATATTCACAAAATCGGAGGAACCATACTGGGGAGCGCCAGAGGCGGCGGCAAGCAGGTTACAGAAATTGTTGATTCAATGGAAAGGCTTAACCTCAATCTGTTTTTCTGCATAGGCGGCGACGGAACGCAGCGGGGCGCGCTGGACATTGCCGAGGAGATTACCAAACGCGGTCTCAAGATCGCCGTTGTCGGAATTCCCAAAACCGTTGACAATGATTTTTCTTTTATAGAACGCTCCTTTGGTTTTGATACCGCGGTAACCAAGGCGGTAGAAGTGGTAACCGCCGCCCACATGGAAGCCCATTCCCAGATTAACGGCATAGGCCTGGTTAAACTCATGGGCCGCGAATCAGGCTTTATCGCCGCCCATACGGCGCTGGCAAGCCACGAGGTAAACTTCTGCCTCATACCCGAAGTTCCCTTTGATCTTGAAGGCCCTAACGGTTTTCTCCGTTATCTGGAAAGCCGCCTGATGCGGCGCCACCACGCGGTGATTGTTATTGCCGAAGGCGCCATGCAGGATAAACTGGTCAAGGAAGTTAAAAAGGACGAATCAGGCAACCTCAAGATGGAAGATGTGGGCCGGTATCTCCGGGACCGCATCGTCGAATATTTTGAAAAAAAAGGCCGGGAGATTAATCTTAAATACATTGACCCCAGTTATATGATCCGCTCCGCTCCGGCGGCTCCGGTTGATTCAATCTACTGCGAAAGGCTGGGCAACGCCGCGGCCCACGCCGCCATGGCGGGCAAGACCAAGGTTATCATCGGGCTTATTAACAACGAATTTGTTCATATTCCGATGAAGGCTGCTGTTTCCCAGCGGAACCATGTAGACCCCGAAGGCAATCTCTGGCGTGATACCCTGGACGCGACAAACCAGCCCATACTGATGATCAACGACGACCGGAGCGCGGGTTTTTCACAATCATCAGAGGAGAATGATTCCTAACCATGAATTATGTTGCGCGGGGAGGGGCCGCTCTTGACATTTCCGACAAGGAACTGGACGGGCTTTTTTCCGAAGCCCTTGCCACGGCCCTCAAGGACGTGGGAGATCCCCGTCCCGCGCTGATTCTTCCTCCTGACAGCACAAGGCTCCACTCCCGCTCCGGGCAGCTTTGTGACATAGCCGTGCGCGAACTCCTTAAGCTGGGCGGGAACAGAGTGGGCGCGGTAATGCCCGCGCTGGGAACGCACCGGCCCATGAAGAATGAAGAACTCAAGGCCATGTTTCCCAATACGCCCCGCGCCCTTTTTAAGACCCATGATTGGCGTAACGACGTGGTGGAGCTGGGAAGAATCGAGGCTTCCTGGGTGGAGCAGGCCTTTGGTTCATCTGATTCGGCTTTTTCCATGGACTGGCCTGTCGAGGTTAATAAATGTCTCAGAGACGGAAGTTATTCGCTTATCATTTGCATGGGGCAGGTGGTTCCCCACGAAGTAATGGGCATGGCCGGTCATCTTAAAAATGTTTTTATCGGCGCGGGCGGACCTGAGAGCATACACAAGAGCCATTTCCTCGGCGCCTCATACGGGCTTGAACGGCTCATGGGACATGCCGATACGCCGGTACGCGCCCTGCTTGACGAAGCTTTCAAGCGCTGTGAACATCTGCTCCCTCCGGTGCTTTACGCCCTTACCGTGCTGGGGCCCCGCTCTCCCGGAGAAGCCAGGCAATCAGGCAAAACGCCCGGATCGCTTGCCCTGCGGGGTTTTTTTGTAGGCTTCGGCAGGGCCTGTTTTGAAGAGGCGGCCAAATTGTCCAGATCCATAAATGTGGAAGTTCTCGAAAAACCCATACACAAGGCGATAGTTTTTCTTGATCCCCAGGAGTACAAGAGTATCTGGCTGGGAAACAAGGCCGTATACCGTACCCGCATGGCTATGGCGGATAACGGAGAACTTACCATACTGGCCCCGGCCCTTGACCGTTTTGGCGAGGACCAGGAAATAGACAGGCTCATACGAAAATACGGCTACAGGGGCGCCGCTGAAATTACCAGGGCCGTTTCCAAAAACAAGGACCTTGCCGCGTCTCTGGGCGCGGCGGCGCATTTGATACACGGCTCAAGCGAAGGCCGCTTTAAGATACGTTACTGCCCCGGCGCGGGTTTAAGCCGAAAGGAGATTGAATCAGCCGGTTACGCCTGGGGCGACATCAAAGAATACAGCGAACTCCTTGAGCGTGGACTCCCCCGCGGCTGGTGGGTAAAGCGGCC
>JAIRTD010000235.1 GCA_031255115.1 Spirochaetaceae bacterium
TATCAACAGGTTTTTTCCAAACATGGCAGGGAAATCAGTATCATAAAAATGACATTTATTCTCTTTGCTGGCGGTGGGTTCGTGAGTTGACTGGTAAAAGAATTATTACACACTGGCGATCAGGTCATCATATGGATCTTGACGATTCTTGAGTACACGAAAAAGGCACAGTTTATACCATGTGACACCTGACAACGCCACTCACCCCTACGGCCTCCGTACCCCGATCCTTCTCCCGTTGGCAGGACGGTAGGGGTTGCGCCGGTTTCTTAAGTAGGCGTGATAGGCGGCGCTGCTTTGGTAATAGCCGTCAAGGCCCTTAAAGGACGAAGATTCGTCGCAACGGTACAGTTCCATGAGGGTAGGAAAGAGCGGCGACTCAAGGATTTCCCTGGTGCGGGAAAGGGGCAGGCGGGGCAGGGCCGCGGGCAGCATGTGGTTTTTTACCAGGTAGAAAACGCTGTCTATGATACGGCTGTCGTATTCAAGGCGCGAAAGAAATTTTGAGGCTATGCGGGCGCCTAATTCCGCGTGGCCGTCAAAGCGGTGTTTTCCTGACGAGGCGGAGAGGGGTTTTCCGGTGTCATGCAGGAGGAGGCCAAGAGACAAAATGAGGTCCTCTGTTTTCCGGTACCGGAATGTCTCCAGCGTGTGTTCCCAGGCGTTTCCTTCGGGGTGGTATTCCTTTGAATGGCTGGCCCGGTCAAGGTCAGCCAGTTCGGGCCAGAGCGTTTCGAGGAGGCCCGATAGTTTAAGAAAGCTAAATCCCAGGCTGCTTTGGGCTGAGAGCAGCAGTGAATTAAGCAGGGTCCGCTGCGCTTCAACAAGAGGAAGGGGAGAAGGCGGCAGGGATTCGAGAAAAGCAACGCCTTCTTTCATCAGCGCTTTTACGCTTCCTGGGGAAACAGCGCCGCAATAGCGGGCAAAAAAGAGCGCCATGGCAAAGGCGTTTTCCCAAAGCTCCGTTTGCCCCGGGGCGCTGCCAATAGGGCCGCTTCTTATAAAAAGATGCCTAAAAAGGTCTTCGGGGAAAAGCTCCTGTTTTTGCGAACCCCGCTCAGCGCTTTTAAGGGCCTTAAGCAGGGGGTAGAGTCCCTGGGGGTCATGGAAGCGGCCGCTGGTCCAGTCCTGATAAAAGCCGCCCATGCTGGAAGGCGCGTTTTTTTCGACACAGCGAAAGTACAGGGTTCCCTGATGGTCAGAACCAAGGTCAAGCGCCGCGTCGGCAAGGCTTGCCCCCGGATAGCGTATATCTTCGAACAAACGGGCAAGCGCTCCGGGGTCGGCATCGGTTTCGATACAGAGAGAAGGCAGGGGTTTCAGGCCGAGATAGCTGTCCAGGGCGCTGAAACCGGCAAGCCTTGTCATATAGCCGGTCATGGTTACGGCCGTATTCATCCATACCCCCGGTTTTGGCGTCTAGCGCCATTCAATTTCGTAGAGAATGGGCTTTTCGAGAACCAGAAGGTCCAAAAGGGCTATGTCAAAACGGGCTTCCCTGCCGGAAAAAGAACCGCCCTGTACCCTGGTGATGGTTCCCGGCACTTCGATACGCGCCTGAATACGGGCGCCGGCGATTTCTTCACTGATGCCGGGGTTGTACACCGACCGCACCAGTTCAAGGTATTCTTCCGGGCTGAGGCGCTCGCCGGTAGAAACCGGCGCCATTATGGCCGAAAGGTAGTCGGCCACATCGGGGGACAGAGCTCCCAAAAGTTCGGGGCCGGAGGCAAGGTCAAGCTGTATGGAAAGCTGCCTGCCCTGGGTATAATGTATCAGGTGGGAGCTTTCGGGAAGGCTTGAGAGGCTCAAAAAATCTTCTACATTCGCGACGCTCAAAGTTCCTTCGATAGTTGTACTGTCTATATTATAGAAGGAAACGGCATTTACCCCAGGGGCCTGCTTCATGGATTCGGCTATGGCAGGGCCGTCAAGGGAATTTCCCGCTGAATTGTCGCCAAGGGTTCCCGAAAATGAACGGATAAGCCGGGCCATTCTGGGTTCGAGGGATGCTTTAAGCTGTATATCCGCCGCGCCGCTCTGCCCGAGGACAGCGGCAGTCTGTGACGAACAGGAGGCCAAAACACAAAAAAGCGCCGCGAAAACTGCGGCAAGGTAAGGTTTCATACTATAAATAACAAGCTCCGCAAGGTGAAGTTTCACCTTTTTAGGGGTGCTGTTTCAAAATTGAAAGTTTGAAACAAGCTTAACTATACCAGAAAAATCCCGCAGGGTAAATGAGGCTGTTCCAAAACTAACCGGGTTTCGCAATAAGCACAAATGCCAGAAAAAAGTAGCGCAAATGCAACTATTCTGTTATACCTGTGTCTATACTCTAAGGATTATACTAACGAGGTGAGAAATGACTGAACCGTTTATACCCTGGGCTTTTTTGGATGAGTTTCGCGGCAAGGCTTTTAATGGGCAATGGCCAACTCTGCCGGAAATGTTCAGGATTTCTGTTTCCCGGTATCCCCGGCGGTCCTGTTTAACTATTTATGAGCCTGACCGTATCAGCCTGGACTATACCGAATCTTTGGCCAGGATAGAAGCAGTTGCCCGCTGGCTTCACAGCCGGGGGGTCAAAAAAGGCGAAAGTGTCGCCGTTACCGGGAAAAATTCCCCTGAATGGGCGGTGGCGTTCCTTGGCATACTCTTTGCCGGCGCTACGGTGGTTCCCATAGACTACCAGATCAAGAATGATGAGACCGATTTGTGCCTTACAACCGCGGAAGTCAGGATGCTCTTTGTAGATGAAGAAAAATTCGACTATTATCGCGGCGGCGCGGCGGGTATCAAAGAGGTTGTTTCGCTTAAAAAGGGCATTGGGACCTATATATACGAGCTTGACGGACCAGAAGCGGAGATAGAGCAGGCTTCAGAAGATGAACTTGCCGCCATACTCTTTACTTCCGGTACTACCGGAATCCCCAAGGGGGTCATGCTGACCCACCAGAACCTGGTTTCCGACTGCTATCTGGCCCAGGGCGCGCCCTTTCCGGTTTACTCCACCGATATATTCTACGCCCTGCTCCCCCTGCACCACGCCTATACCATGCTGGCGGTATTTATAGAAACCATTTCTACCGGGGCCGAAGTGGTGTTTGGCAAACGTATGGTAACCAAGGCCATACTCAAGGACCTTAAAGAAGCAAAAATCACCATGCTCCTTGGCGTGCCCATGCTCTTCAACAAACTCCTTGGAGGCATACTCAAGGGAATCAAGGCAAAGGGACCCATAGTCTACGGCCTCATCAACTTTCTTATGGCGGTTTCAGGCTTTATCAAAAAGGTGTTTAAGGTAAACCCCGGCAAAAAAATGTTCCATGCCGTTCTTGACCAGGCCTCCCTCACCACCTTGAGGACCTGTATCTGCGGCGGCGGCCCCCTGGCGCCCAGTGTCTTCCGCAAGTACAACCAACTGGGCATAGACTTTGTCCAGGGCTACGGCCTCACCGAAACCAGCCCCATTATCAACCTCAACCCCATAGAACACTATAAAGAAACCAGCGTCGGCAAAATCATACCCGGCATTGAGATGAAGATACTCAATCCCGACGAGCGGGGCATAGGCGAGGTTATTGTCAAAGGCCCTGTGGTCATGAAAGGCTACTACAAAATGCCCGAAGAAACTGCCGCGTGTTTTACCCCTGACGGCTTCTTTAAGACCGGAGACCTGGGTTACCTGGACAACGAAAACTACCTCTATTTAACCGGCAGGGCCAAAAATGTCATCGTTACCGAAGGGGGCAAGAACGTATACCCCGAAGAAATCGAGAACGAATTCCAGCTCTTTGAGGAAATAGACCAAATCCTAATCCGGGGCTTTGTGATTGACAAAAAAATGAAAACCGAAGGCATAGAAGCCCTGGTTTACCCCAGCCCGGATTATACCGAGCCCCCCCAAAACGCCCCTTCAAAGGAAGAAGTCGAGGCCCGCATCAGCGCCATCATCACCGAAGTAACCCGGCGGCTCCTCCCCTACCAGCGCATCGAAAAGTGGCAGATCCTGGACAAGCCTATGGAAATGACCACCACCAAGAAGATAAAGCGGGACGCGGTGTGAGCTGAGGAGCCCGTAGTTTTTCCTTTAACGGCGTGGTACAATGACCGCCATGGACATCACAGACAGGGCGCTTGAGGCCGGTAAACCCCTGCCCCTGGGAGCGGTTCTTACCGGCCAGGGCATAAACTTTGCGGTATTTTCCCGCTATGCCAGGTCCATAATTCTGGTTCTTTTTGAATCAGAGAAGGAGGACAGCCCCTGCCGGGAAATCGT
>JAIRTD010000062.1 GCA_031255115.1 Spirochaetaceae bacterium
GACGGGGCTATGGCCTGGATAAACAGCCCCGAGTGCGAGGCGTTCTGTTATGCCTTGGACACGGACTATAGGACGGTTCGGGAGAAAGGAGCGGCCCTGTACCGGCGTTTCCTGGAAGAAGACGAGGGCCGCGAAAAAGGCCCCGGCAGGCCTCGGAAACCCGGCAAAGGCAGCCGCTGCCGAAGTCTTTAATAAATGTCTTGTTGACAAAAGTTTTTTCCTGGAATATATTTTTAGAGTAAATTAGTCCGGCTTACCGAAATACGGAAGCCCGGCAAGATCTCCGGCAGAGGTGTATTCTGTCCGTGATCTCGCCGGGCTTTTTTTATTGCCCTGGAGCGTATATGGCGGTTGTAAAAAGATACGATTCTCTTGACCCCGGCCGCTGGATGACCGCGCCGTTTACCAGAACTACCGAGGGCTTCCTGGCAGGCCGTGCAATTGTGACCAGTATAGGTGTTTTCGCCTACCAAAATGCGGACGGCAGTATTACCCGCGAGCTTCGGCCTCCGGAAGAGGTTTTCGATCATGAAAGCCTGGCCTCTATGAAGCTCAAACCGGTAACAAACGGCCATCCCGCCGAAAAAGTAACCCCCGCAAACACTCAGGAGCTTGCGGTCGGCAGCCTCGGGAGCCTTGTCACTACCACAACGCAGGAAAAAACATGGGACGGATATACGCCGCCTGAAAAACTGACGGACGGCCTTCACGTTGCCATAGACATGACTATCAACAAAGAAGATGCCATTGAAGACGTGCTGAACGGCAAGCGGGCGCTTTCGATGGGCTATGAGTGTGAAATCGAAAAAGCCGAAGCAGGCGCCGCGTGGCTCGGCATGGCATACGATTCCATTCAACGCAAAATCCGCTACAACCACTGCGCCATTGTTGATGCCGCGCGGGCCGGAGACGCTGCAAGAATCCGGCTTGACGGCAAAGACGAACCGGCAGGCGGTACAGCTGGTATTCACTTGGACAGCGGGGACGCTGTCCGGATTGACATAAAACCCCCGGGGAAACCCAGGGAAGACCAGGCCCAAGATCAGGAGGTTAAGACTATGAAGTTCAGGCTTGATAACGGCATGGAATATGATGCCCCGGAGGGATTTGTTCAGGCATATGTTTCCATGAAAGAAAGGGCGGACAACGCGGACAAGGCCCTTGCCAAGGAACGGGAAGACAGCAAAGCTGCCCTGTCCAAGCTGGCGGCGGAGCGGGATACCGCGAAAGACCGTGCGGACCAGGCCGAGGCCGAAGCAAAGAAGGCCAGGGAAGACGCCGCCGTCTCGCCGGAAAAAGTGAAGGCTGCGGCAAAGGAAATGGCGGCCCTCTACGATGCCGCCGACCGTGCCGGCGTCGAAGTCAAGGATGACATGGCCGACCTGGACATCAAGAAAGCGGTCATTACCGCGGTGTTCCCGAAGGCCGACCTCAAGGACAAGGACGAAGCCTACATCTCCGCACGGTACGATTCCGCGCTGGAGATGCTGGAAAGCCGCGCCGACAGCGAAAGCCGCGCCGTGGCCGGAGAGCTTCCATCCACCGAAATCAAGATGGATTCCGTCTCCGCGCGCCGGCGCATGATAGAACTCAACCGCCGCCTCAGCTGCGGTGAGAAGGCCGGGGAGGTATAACCATGGCAGGAAGAAGCCTTTATGGCCCGCCCGTGCGGGCTGTCGCCGGACAGAAGTACGGTCTCAAGGGCAGCGTCCGCACCTATTGCGCCGGGGAGAAAATTTACCCCGGCGATCCGGTATTCGGCGTGGCCGGCGATGAGCTGGCCTGTTACGGGGCCCATATTAATGCTGTTACGCTTACCGCTTCTGAAGCCCTCGCTGCCGGCAACGAGGTGGCGGTTACTATCAACGGCAAAGCCCTGCCTGTTGTGGAGTTTACCGGCTCCTCCGCCGGGACCCTTGAGGCCGTTGTCAAAGCCATTGAGCTTGACGATGACCTCTCCGATTTGGGCATTACAGCTTTCCTAATTGAAGGCGCAAACGCCATCGGCATTGCCGGCCCTGGTATTACCATCACTGCCGCCGCCGCCGTTACCGGAGGCGCGGCCCAGCCTAATTTTACCGCCGCCGCCGATACGGACATGAAGTTCCTCGGCGTTGCCGTACACACCGAGCTGGGCTTCAAAGAAGGCACAGGTTTCTATCCCCCCGCCCACGCGGTCAACGTAATGGACTTCGGGGAGATTTATGTCCCGGCTGCTGAAGACGCAAGCCCCCTGGACAAGGAACCGGCATACATCATCCTCTCCGGCAGTGATGCCGGCAAGTTTACCAATGATGATGACGGAAATTATGACTGCGGCGCGTTTTTCCGCGGGCACAAAGAAGACGGCCTGGTGCGGATTGAACTTCACGGCATGAAATAAGGAGTAGAAAATGGCACAAGTAGCAAGGCGGCTTGACCGCGCTGAATCTGTTTTTTTTGCCCGCGAAACCGAGTATATCAAAACGAGAACTTATGACGCTAAGTCCCCGGAACTCAAAGGGCTCCGCCTCGTCCCCCGGGCGGGCGACCTCCCCGCCGGCATTGAGCAGATTACCTACCGCCGGTATTTTGAGGCCGGGGAGGCGAAGGTTATCGCGGACTACGCGAAGGATTTCCCCCGCGTGGACGTGTTTGCGGAAGAGTACACCAGTAAAGTCGTAGACATCGGCGACAGCTACGGATACTCCATCAAGGAAATCCGCGCTTCCATACGGAGCAGCAAGCGGCTTGACCAGCGCCGCGCCCTGAATGCCCGGCGCACTATTGAGCGCAAGCTCAATCACACTACCCTTCGCACCGATCCCGATTGGGGAACCTACGGCCTGCTGGATTACCCCGGCATTACCGAGACCGCTTTCCCCGCGGATGGAACCGGCGGTTCAAAATTATGGGCCAGGAAATCTGTGGATCAAATCCTCCGGGATCTCAACATTTTGCTTGACGCGGTAAACGTGCCGACCAGCGGGATTGAGGAAGCCGATACCGTACTCATGCCCTTGCCGGCAAGAAATCTGCTTGTCAACACCCGGCTCGGCGACAACACAATTTCCCTCATGAAGTACATTCAAGACAATTTTCCGCAGATTAAGCGGATTGAATGGCTGAATGAACTGATCGGCATAGGCGCGGGCGGCACGACCCGCATCATGGCCGGCAGGTTCGACAACGAACATCTGGAAAACCAGATAATCAGTGATTTCGAGCAGCTTGAGACCGAACATGAGGGAGGCGAATACACTATCCCCTGCATGGCAACTACCGGCGGCATAATCATTTACTATCCTATGGCCTTTGCCTATGCGGACGGCCTGTAAGGAGAAGCGTTAAATGTTTGTAAAATACAATCCGAAAAACCCGCATGTCAAAACTATTCCCATTGTTTTCAACAGCGGCGGGGACAGATCCATTCCGGTATCAAGCGAGTCGGTAATCCTCCGCCCTGGAACCAACGAACTGACGGAGGAACAATGGGCGGCAGTACAGCCGCACGTACAGGACGATATAAAGCAAAAGATCATCGTCCCCTTTACCGTTGAGGTGAAGAAGGCCGGGGGCGTTATGAAGGCCCGCACCTTGAAGGACGTTCCGGTTTCCGTGGCGCGGAAAATCATCGAATCCTGCCGGAACGCGGCCGATCTCAAGAAGTGGGCACGGCAGGAGCTTCCCGATGAAGTCATGCTGCTGGTCCTCAGACGGCTTCGCAGGCTCAAAATTGATCTGGATGAATCAGGCGGTGATATGTCCGGCGAAGAAGACACCCTGGACGATGACATCACTTCCGAAGCCGATACCGGCGAAGAAGATACTGCCCGTAATGACAACGACGGTGATGACCCGCCGAAAGAAGGCGGCGGGGCCAAAACCGGCAGGCGGCGCGGAAGGAAAAAAACGCGGGAGTCTGAATCTGAAGATGGCGGCCATGACAATGACGGTGATGACCCGCAGGGAGATGACGGCGATGACGAAATCCCCGATTTTGACGGATCTGGAGGCCGGGAATAACCAGTGGCCGATCCCCGCCGGATAATCGCGGCCGTCTGCCCGGAACTTGCGGCCAGCCCTTCCCTGGACGATTTCCTTGATATGGCGGCTGAGCTTACCGACCGGGAGTTTTTCGGAAAGCTGGCTTCCTATGCCGTCGCGTACAGGGCCTGTCATCTTTTCATGGTGTCCGGCGGCGGAGGGAGCGGCAGCCCCGCTTTCGGGATGGGCCAGATTGCCAGCATGAGCGAGGGGGGCCTTTCGGTGAGCTTTGCGGCCGGCGCGTCAAAAAGCGGCGGCAGCGGTTTGGATACGACCAAATACGGAAAACTGCTGCTTGATCTTATTAAATCGCGCCCAACAATGGGCGTAAATACGGCGGGGCTTCATTTCCCTGTGCATGGAGGTTACTAATGGCGGAAAAGCAGTATAGGTACACGGCAAAAATCAAGCAGCCGCAGACAGCGGCCAACGTTAAACTTGACCCCAGGGGCGGCATTCTTTCCGAGCGGGAAATCAAGACCCTGAAGAAAGACGCTTATGGCGCCTCTCTGCTGGAAAAGGGGCTGCTGACTGTCGAGGAAGCGCCGGTTTCCGAACCGGATCATGATTCCTCAAAAAACAAAATGTCCAAAGGAAAGACCGGCAATGATTCTGACGAGACCGGGCGGGAACCTCCTGGGTAGCGGGGGCTGAATTATGGCGAATAAAGGAATGACCGACAAAGACCTCGGCTTGAAAGACATTCTCAAGGAAGTGGAAAAACTCAAATCCATGTGCGTCAAGGTCGGCGTTACCGAGGACGTTGGTTCAAACAAAGGAGTGCACAGGGTAAGCAAAGCCGGTAAGAACGGCAAGAAAACCAAACGAAAAGTTAAGGTTGAAAATACTAATGGGCCGACTATTGCTCAATATGCCGCCCGGAATGAACTCGGCGTTCTTGGCCCTCCCGTGAGCCAGCATGGACAAGGCAAATGGTTCATCCCTCCGCGCCCTTTCGTGCGGGGCTGGGCTGACGGCAGGCGCGAGCAGATCGCAAAGACGATGGAAAAGTTTGGCAGGCAGATTACAAGCGGATTGTATGGTGCTAGTACCATAATAAGGCGGCTCGGCGAATACGGGCAAGGCGGGGTTAAGTCGTATATCCGAAACGGCCCTCATATAGAGAATGCGGATTCCACGAAACGCAGAAAGGGCAGCAGCAAACCATTGATTGACACCGGAACCCTGCGGAACTCAATCCGCTTTCAGATAATTGAAAGACCTGTGGACGCGGAGAGCGGGAAATGAGCCTGTTCAAAAGCGTGCCCCTTATCAGGCGCAGAAGGACCGGCGGCGGCTATGTCAGAGGCCGGAGGAAACCAGGAGAGCCCGTCGATACGGCGTTCCTGGGCACATGGCAGCCGGCCGGCGGCAGGACGCTGGAACTGCTGCCCGCCGGCAAACGGAGCCGCGAGGTATTTAAATGTTTTACGGATACTTTGGATTTTACCCCGGCAGATGCACACGGCGATGCGGAGGCGGATTCGGTTGTCTGGCAGGGCAGGGAATACGAGGTTACCACGGCGGCCCGGTGGGATAACGGCCTTATCCCTCATTGGGAGCTGCTCTGCACGAGGCCGAAGGAAGGAGAAAGTTGATAACGGAAAGGGAATACATAAAAGACAATCTCTACGATTTCTTTATCGAGCTTTTAGCGGCCCAGGGTATTACCGATATTCCGATTATTTATGACAACGAAAACGGGACAAGGCCGAAAGCCCCGTTTCTTATGCTGGGGTTCCGCTCTACCGTAAGCCCGGGAATGCCGGACTACAGCAGGGTAAAGCTGCGGGACGGGACAGAGAGACAGTATCTCACCCAGCACACGCGGCGGAACATGACCATGTACGGATTCGGGGAACGCGCTATTGACACCCTGGAAACGATAAAGAGCCATCTCAACGCGGACATCTGGGTTGACAAACTGCGGAAACGGAACCTCGTCATCCCGCAGACCATGGAAACCGTGGAAAGTCCGCAGGCATTCGAGACCTCGCGGGAATCAG
>JAIRTD010000067.1 GCA_031255115.1 Spirochaetaceae bacterium
ATACGCCACGATGTCTATTTCTTCTTCCCTGTGCAGAACGGGATTGGAACCCCACCAGCGGCCCAGGTCTGTAAAATTAAATCTTCCCCGGCCAAGTTCCCGCAGCATAAACTGTCTGGCGCACTCCTCAAACACATAGCCGGTGTGGGCTTCTATGCCGCCGGCCAGTAATTCTCTGCATACGGTCCTGCCCAGGCCCATGGAAATGCGGCTCAGATCGGGAAGGACAAAACGATACCAGAACCGGAACATCAGATCCGCAAGGACGTATATGGTTTTTCTTGACCCGGCGCCGGTAACGGGGTATTCCTTTTTGACAATCCCCAGGCTCACCAGGGCGGCAAGCATATTGCTGCACTGACTGGTTGCAATACCGGCCTTTGAGGCAATGTCGTTGAGGCGGCTGGCCCCTTTGGCTATGGCGGCGATAATGCTGTTGTAGGTCCGGGGGACTTTAAGTTCCTGCTTAAGCAGATTTGAAGGCTCCTCAAACAAACGGCCCGAAGGGTTAAAAAAAAGCTCTTCGAGATTTTTTGCCAGGGACAGGCTGTTGTTTATATGGGATAGATATTCGGGGATGCCTCCGCTTGCACCGTAGAGGGTGATTTTTTCTTTATCCGTAAAACCCTTGAGCATTCCGGCGCATTCATAGTAGCTAAAGGGCATAACCTTGAACTGAGAAGTCCTCCTGCCGTAGAGGGGGCTTTTGTAGCCCAGGACCTGATTTTCCATAAAGGACATGGAGGAACCACAGAGAATGAGGAACAGCCTGCTCTTGTCCCGGTGCGCGTCAATGGCCGCCTGCAGAATTGACGAGACCCCCCGGTCGCTTTCCGCCAGGTAGGGGTATTCGTCAATGACCAGGATGATCCGTTCTCTGCTTCCGGAGCGAAAACAGTAGTCAAAGGCTTCCGTAAATGAGACGAAGGGGTTTCTCGGCCCTTTCGGGGCAAGGGCGGAAAGGATACGAGCCGAAAAAAGATCCAGATTTTCCTTTGCCGAGGATTCTGTGGCCACAAAATAGATTGACTTTTTACCCTCCCTGAATTTGTTTATCAAGGTGGTTTTGCCAACCCGCCGCCTTCCGTAGAAAACCGCAAAATGGAACCCCGGCTGCGCATAGTACCCTTCAAGGGTTTCCAGCTCCCGTTCCCTGCCCACAAACATACTCGCCTCCATTTGCTAATTGTACAATTACTAATTACATAATTAGCAAATTGAATATAGACTTTTTGCGCTGAGATGTCAAGGGGAGGAGGATGCGGGATGAATGGCCCGACTGAAGAGCATTAACTGAACATTCGCAGGCTGCGATCGGTCTCAATATCACCCTTTGACGCAGAACGTACGCTGGTATATACTCAAATCATGATAACCATAGAACAAACAGTGGATATTTCCGCCGGGCGGCGGCTTCACTTGGACCTGGAATTACCGGATACCATACCTGTCGGCAGGACAAGCGTTGTACTCGTCTTCCCCACATCGGAAAGGCTGGCGGCGGACAACAAAGAAACCTACCATCAAAAGACAAGCCTTGTTCCCACTATCGAAGGACTCAAGGCCGAAGCTGCCGCAAAGTATGCCAAAATACGTGAAACCGGCGTGGATCCCTGGCAGCAATCCCGCGAAGCTCTGCAGGGGAAAAAGACTTTTGGAGAAGATGGCGTAGAATATCAGCGGAGGATGCGGGATGAATGGCCCGACTAACG
Organism: Spirochaetaceae bacterium; assembly: GCA_031255115.1. Taxonomy (GTDB): domain Bacteria; phylum Spirochaetota; class Spirochaetia; order Treponematales; family Breznakiellaceae; genus JAIRTD01. The sequence goes on from JAIRTD010000067.1 coordinate 1,713, forward strand.
AAAAATATGTGTTTGATACAAATACGGTAATTGGTTTCATTGACAAGAAATTTTTATCACTCCCACTTGGAGAACGTTTTATTAGCGTTATTACTGAGATGGAGTTATTAGCGTTCCCTTCAATCACACCGGAAATCGAAGGGGAAATTCTGAATTTTCTTAACGCCGCTACCATCATTCCTCTTACCGATGAAGTAAAACATGAAGCAATTCATCTCCGCCGCGAAGGGATTCCCCGTCCAAAGCTTCCTGATGCAATAGTAGCTGCAAGCGCCGTCGTCTTGGACGCAATGCTTGTAAGCGCCGACGAAAAACTCAATAAGCTAAACTGGCCGGGCCTGAAAACAACAAGCATTAAATAATCCTGCCCGTTTAACGCAAACCCGAAAGGCGGCTAACGCGCGCCGGTCAGGGCTTCTTCGAGATGGGCGCGGGGGTCGCCTTTTTTGGGGATCGTCTTTGCCGCGGCGATAAAGGTTTTAAGGTCAACGCCTGAACGCGTCATAAGTTCTTCAAGATAATTGTCTTTTGCGTAGTAGAGCCGGTACAGGGCAAGGTAGGCGTTGTTTACCGGGAGCGTAGAAAAAAAGCGGTAGTTTTCGCTTGAAAAGCGGCTTTCGTATTCCGCCTCAAAACGTTCCTGGGCCGCTTTGATGATGAGGGCTTTTTGTTCAAGTATGGTTTCCCGGTCGCCGCCGCCGGAGTAGAGCGCCTCAAGCCTGGCGATAAGTTCATGGATAAAGGCGACAAAGGCGGCGTTGTCCTCATTGGGGTTTGTCTGGGCGCGGTACTCGTCTGAGTCGCTTCCGTAACGGCTTTCAATATAGAGACGGGAACCCCGGCTTCCGACAAATTCGGCCAGTTCCTCGTTAAACTGGGAATTGCTCTTAATGTACACCGTAGCATGAAAGAGTTCGTGAATGATGAGGTCAGCCAGGGCATGGACCGGATAGTCCCGCATATAGGAATAGAGAGGGTCCCGAAACCAGCCCAATGTGCTGAAAGCGTCAACAGGCCGTATCCACACATCGAGGTCTTTTTTGGCGAGCTTTCCCGCTTCCTTGCGGGCGTCATCGGGGTTAAAAAAACCCTTGTAGGGAACCCGGCCCACCACGGGAAACCACCATTCATGGGTGGTAAACGAATCCTTTGCCGAAGCGGAAACCACGGCGGCAAGGTAATCGCGGTCAAGTTCCACATAACGGGTATAGTTTTTGCTTTCCCTGAGGCCAAGTTCCTCTGTGGCAAAACGGCGTATGTCGTAAACCTGTTCGACAAAACGCCTGGTTTTTTCCGCCTCTTCGTCCTGAACGCCGGAACCGCTTGTGTCCCCTTCCTCCAGGAGGGATTCAAGGGGAACGGCCCGGTTGAGGTAGCCCAGCATGACCGCCCCCTGCTTGAGGGTATAGCAGCCCGAAAAAAGAGCCGCCCCGGACACGATAAGCAGCACCACCATCAGGGCCGGCAGATAAACCCACCAGGCCGTGGCTAAGGTTTTCATACTATTGAATATAACACAGACGCAAATCCGGGGAAATACACCAACCCGTAAAGATTTTCCGGGGCGCTTTTATTCCCGCCAATTTACGTCAATGGCGGCATAGTCGCTCCATCATGGTAAAGGCATCGCTAAAACACGCATGACCACCGTTTTCATTTTGGATGATGCCAGTATAGCACAGGTTTACGCAGCTAGCAATGCTCAAAATCAGGGTAATACCAGACATGGAAAAAGACTGAAGGCCGAAGAAGAATTCACCACAAAGTCGAATAAGTAGCAGAAGTTCACTAAGCGTTTGTGTCATAATCCGGCGTCCTGCCGG
>JAIRTD010000094.1 GCA_031255115.1 Spirochaetaceae bacterium
AGGCTTACATTACAGGGTTTTACTCCCGCAATCACCGAAAGAGCGGTAAACGGAAACCAATATTGGGCGGTAACCATAGCGCCGGGCAGCGATTACAACCATACCATACTGCGCCTTAAAGACGCGGGCTTTGAGTCTTTTCCGGTGTTTTGAATCTAACGTGTAAAAAACCGGCGTTTTCCTAAGCCTCGGGGTTTAAGGTCATGGAAATAGCCGCTTCGTGGAGTTCCTGTATGCCCCTGGTACTCAGGCGTACCCGAACCAGGGTAAGTTCAGCAGGCAGAAGGCGGTCTTGAGACGGGTCCCCTTGTTGTTCCGTTGTTCCCTGTCCGCCCGCGCCTTGTCCGTTCCCCGATGTTCCTTGTCCGCCGCCGGTAGTTTTGCCCCAATTGACCCGGTACACGATCCGTTCTGTTCCGGATTCGGGCCTGAGTTCGAGGAGTTCGGTGTCGCCAAGCATAAAGAAGGCGTAGCGTCCCTTTTGGACGGAATTACCCGAATCAAGGCTGTAGTCGCCGGTCAGGGTAAAGGTCATGGCGCCTATATAGCCTGAATATACCGAATCAATATACGGATGCGATTCCAGGGAAGCCATGTTGTTTTCGCGCCGCAGTTCCGCCGTTCCGGCCTTCCGGTAGGAACCATTCCAGGGGTCGCTGACTCCTATTTTAATCCTTACGTCTTCCACAACCCTGAGCCGTATGGCTTCCAGAGATTCAAGATCGACCTCCAGAAAACGGGTCAGGGTAACTACCGAAACATTCTGGCTCGAAATATACAGGCCGTAACGGGTGGGGGTGGAGTTGCGCCAGGAAAACACCTGCTGCATCTCGTCGCCAAAGAATATTATTTCCCTGTTTGCCGGATCAAAATAAATATACTGTCTCTGGTCCAGGGTTCCGTCGTTGTTTACGTGGTACCACAGGCCGTCGATAAAATCCTCGAATTTTGCCGCCGAACCAGAGAGGAGTTCCCTGAGCAGGCGCTGTTCTATCTGCGCTCCGGGTATACGGACGGTACGCTGGCGCTCGTACAGGGCGCTGGTCTGGTTATAGGCGTAGACGGTTTCGATCTGGTCCATCAAATTGGAAGAATCATGGTCCCTGCCATAGGCGGTTATGGTAAAGGGTTCGCCCCGGGTATAGCCGAGCTGATATGCCGTGGTCCTTTCGATCTCCCGTATGCCTATGGAACCGTCAACCTGTATTTCCGCTATGATGCGGAAGGGCTCTTCCGATACGTTCCGGGCGGTCCGGGGCGTGGCGGTTTTTTTCTGCAAAACCGTAAGGGTTTGTTCCCCGGCGTTGTTCATGCCCATGACGGCCAGGCATATACTCCGGTCGCCTATCATATCAAGGGTGTAAAGGTTCAGCGTGCCCTGCCGGGTTATGGGGGTGGGAAAATCCCAGACCCGCCTGTATCCCCCAAGTTCATCGTCAAAATCCACATAGATTATGTAAATCGGGCCGTCAATTTCGCTGGGCCTGCGGTAGGCCACGATCTGTTCATCCAGGGGATCGCCGTCAAAATTCTGGGTAAGCACCGAAACCAGGCTTTCTCCCTCTTTAAGGGCGATTTTGGACAGCACGTCATCTTCGTAGGCCATGCGTTCCGCGCTGCCGCCGGCAGGGTATACCTCGCCGGACACCGGCGCCAGGGGGACAATGATACGGCTCTGCCGCGCTTCGGTCTCTTTTTCCGCAAAGGGCAGGCGGGGAAGGACAAGGAGGCCCGCAATAACAAAGAGGGCAAGGGTAAACGCCACAAAGGTAATAAGTCTAAAAGTTCTGGCAATCATAGTTTGCTTAGGGTAAGTTCCACCATATTGAGCACCTGCTTGAGCGTTTCTTCTATTCCGAACTTGCTCTTAAAACCCGCCGCCGTGGCGTGGCCGCCGCCGTTAAAACTCTGGGCGATTTTTGACACGTTTACCTGCCCTTTTGAACGGAGCGAACAGCGCACCAGGCCTTCTTCGTTCTCCTTAATCAAAAGCGAAACCAGGATTTCCCGGCTCCGCAGGGGGAGGTTGATAAAATTTTCGGCGTCCTCAAAGTTCGCCCCGGTTGAACTGAGGTCCTCTTTGCGGAGTATCTGCACGGCGAGCCGGCCCCCGGCATGAAAGCTCAGGGTGGAGAGCACCTGTTTTTGCAGTAAAAGCGCTCCGGCGGACGAACTTTCATACAGGGCCTGATAGGTATCGTAGGGCCTTGCCCCGGCGTTTATGAGCTTTGCCGCGGCAAGAAAGGTTGACTCTGAGGTTTTTGTATACGCGAAGGACCCGGTATCGTACACTATACCGGCAAAGGCCGCCGAAGCGGCTTCCTTGTCGGGGCTGACCTTAAAATGGCTGCCTATTTGGAGCACCATCTCGGAGGTCGAAGCCGCCGCGGGGTCCACATAGCCGTCCAGCTTTGACAGGGGATTAAGCTCATGGTGGTCGATTATGAGCACTCCCTTGGCGTGGGGCAGCGCTTCTTCCGCTATTTTCCCGATATTGTACTCATCGGAAGTATCAAGCATGATAAAGGCCGATTCCCGGGCAAATTCCGAGTGTTTCTCCCTGTCCCATACTTCTATGGGGTTTTGGGAGGCAAGCATAAAACGAAAACGCTCTGGAACAGGGCTGTCATGGATAATTTTAACGGTTTTTCCGATTTTTTCCAAAATATTCCGCAGTAACAGTTCGGCGCCTATACCGTCCGCGTCGGCCCCGTCGTGGGTAGTCAATAAAAAGAAAGGATATTTTTGTATAAAATCCAGGGCTTTCTGCATCATCGTTCCAAATTATAGATGAAACTAACGGTTCATGTAAGATGCCGCCGCGCTTCCCGCGCGGGAATCTACCCCCAGGCCTACGGTGATTATCTTCCACCCCGAAAAACTATCGGTTCTTGAATATTTTAGCAGTTCGGCCACATCGCCGGCCTGGGAAACCCCCATGCCCGCCCCGCCGATAAGAAGGGTATAGGCTATGCGTCCCGCCGCGCCGCGCCGGGCAGCGGCCCTCAAAGCCGCCGCGTAGTTTGGCTCCCCCCTGCCGCCGGGTATATTCCGGACCAGATTTTTTGCTTCGGTTTTCTGTTCTTCCCCGGAAATGGCCTTGTTAAAGAGAATTTCAGGCCCCCTGGGAGAACAAATCACCAAATAGTCCCCGTTTTGCAGCACCCGGTCTATGATTGTATCGCAAAGCCACTGCGCCGCCTCGGCCCGGCTTGAGCTGTTCAGGGTTGATTCGTCAAAAATGACATATACGTCAATAGCCCTGTTTCTCTGGTCCGCTCCGAATACCGGAAGGGAGCAGAGCAGAAGTACCGCCAAAAAGACCTGTTTTCCAAATGCCATGATAATCCCCATTTTTCAGTGTATCATAGTTTACCATAGTTTGGTTAAAAAAAATACTTTAATCAAGCTCGTTTTATCGAACCGGCGCTTCACACCGGCCGGATTTTGAGAATAGCTCTGTCAATAAGCCTTGTTCTTCCGGTATGGGGGGCGTTTTATTGCCGGGTAAAGGCCGTATTGCGTAAAAAATCCCCCAAAAGCAGAAAAAAGGCCCGATTTTTTCCGAACAGGCCGCAGCGGACAAAAAAAACGTTTTTTTGTGGAAAATTTAAGTTTTTGTAAAAAACCGCTAAAAACGAAAAAAGGGCTTTACATTTGATTCAAGATATTGGTATGATGGAAAGGAATTGTTACAATAACAATCAGAGGAAACAAAATATTTTTTAAGGAGACAGGATATGGGAGCCATTGACCTGCCCAAGAGCCCAAATGTTTTTCATCCGGAAAAACCAAGTGCCGTAGGTTCGCGGAATTCGTTAGCTCAGGAATACCGGGATCAACAAAAAGAAGTTAATCAACTTCTCGAGGAAGAAACCAACAAGGTTCTTCACCACCTAACCTCTCGCCTGCCTAAAGACGCTCTGGAACGTCTTGACATTATGGGCGGCGTTAAAGAAAAGCTGTACAACTATTTTAACCAGAACTACCAGAATATGTTCAATCGTTACATTGTAACGACTGAAGATGAAATGGTTAAAAAAGTCCGTAACTTTATCGATGGCGAGGAAACCAAGGTTCTCGCCCGGTACACCCCCAAAGAGGTGGCGGATCTCCTTGATCAGGTTGGCGGCGCTGACAAGTTCAACACCGGCGAAATCGAAAAATCCATGGTCAATATGTACGGCCACCTGCAGGGACACATTCAGCGGGGCGTCAATGATCTGGAAAACCTTACCAACAGCCTGCTCAGGCAGAAAACCGACACAGGCGCCTTTATTCGCGGCGAAAACGCCTATTCAATTGTTAAGTGCGCGTTTAAGGACAACCTTGTAAAGCCCAAGACGGTAACGGATGTTAAACTTTCGGTAAACATCCTCGATTCGGAACTGATCAGCCCGATTTTCCACTATCAGTCCACCGTAGCCTTCCTCATCAAGGACCTTCTTTCCAAGTTTATCATTGACGCGCTGGACAAGGAAATCGAAAAAATCAAGGACCAGAGGATTGACCAGGGCCTTGAGGAACTTTCGGACAGCGAAATCATCTTCAAAAAGATGAACAAGATCGAAGATTACACCGATGACAAGATCGACGATCCCAAATCAAAGCGCTACAACATTCTGGCCAAGAGCCTCATGGACAAGATCCAGGACCTCAGGGCCGAAATCGACCCCGAAAATTTCGATCAGCTCAATGTGCGGGAAAACCTCAAAAAGATCGTGGATATGGAAAATATCCGCAACCGGGGCTTTAATACCGCCATCAACTCGATTACTTCCATATTGGACACCTCCAAGATGGGCTATCAGTACATCGAAAACCTCAAAAACGCCCGCGAACTGGTAATCCGGGAATACGAGGATACTGATCCGGCCAATCTTCCCGACGAGCGCTATTCCATCACCATGCGCTATTTTGACAATGCCCAGCTTATCGAAGACCGCAAGGCCTACGATGTGCAGATGCGGAGCTTTGAGATCGAAGTGGCCCACCTCTGGGATATCCTGGAAGTGATCTACGAGAATTCCAAGCCCTTCTTCGGCATTACCGACTATAAAGATCTGGCCGAAAAGAACAAGAAACGTATCCGCAAGCAAATAAAGGAAAAAACCGGCGAGCCCATGTACGAGGATATCGACAAGGCCTGGGATGAAATTTCCTTTGTAAAATCCGCGGATACCGAAGTGGAACGCATGAACCGGACCTATCTGTACGAAAAAGACCGGATTCGGCACCGCATCGTGCTTATGCGCGACAGAATGAAGAAAATGTACGACTACCAATACCCCATCGAAAGGCGGGTCATGGAAGACCGGCTTGCCTTCCTCGAAAAAGAGTATTATCGCTTTGACTACATGATCAATCCCTATCATATCCAGCCCGGCCTCCTCCTTGATGTGGATATCACCTCCATCAAGCGGAAGAAGGCTACTCTGGACGCCATGGCCAACGTGCTTAACGAATTCCTCCACGGCGTATCCAAGGGATTCCAGGATGCCGCGTTTGCGTCCTTCAGCCGCCGCCGCTCAACGGTACGGCAGGATATTAACCAGTCCTTTGCCGATCTGCCCGACGAGAACGCGGCAGCGGGCGACAGCGGACAGGCTTACCTTGATATGCTCAACTCCGGTGGTTCAGCGGCCAGCGCCAGCGCGCCCGCCCTGGAAGCCCCGCAAAAAGCGGCAGGGTAAAGGCCGGTGTCGTTGATGCCAAACCCGGCAGGGGCCGGAAAGCCGGCGCCAAATCCGGCAGAGGCAGAAAACCCGGTTCAGGACGCCGCGGCGGCGGGGCCCTCAGGGAAATCTAATAAGTGTTAAGTTGTTTATGATCAAAGCGCCTGACCATTTCTTTGCAAGTGGTCAGGCGTTTTTCTAGGAGGACAAAAATTTATGGCTAATGACGGAACGAATCTTGAAATTCTCTCCACCCGCTCCGGGTTTAACTCCGCTGTCAGGCAGATCAAAAAGACCATAGGTGTTGTGGATGCTATCGGAAGCACCAAAAACCTCGGCGATACTCTTTTTGAAATGGGAGACGAAGATCTTTCAGGCGAAAAAGCGGCCCTGCTTTTGAGTATGGTTTTGGTGGATAAAATGGGGTACAAAACATTTTCTTCCAACCTCGAATCGGTGGTTGCCGAACCGGCGGTCTTGGCCAGGGAATTTGAAAAATGGAAAGGCGTTGACCTTATCGTGGCCTATCACCACCCCGAAATGGGGCTTTTGGTGGCCAATCCGAAAAACGGCGAGGAACTGGCCGGTCTCGGACAGCTCCGCAAGCGGGAACTGCTTGTTGTCTATGCCGGAAAAGGAGGCGCTCCGGCCGACGAAGCCTGCCTCGAGGCCGCTAAAATCGCGGCAAGCCTTTTTGAAGGCGCAAAGATAAAGCCTCCCCCGGCAGTACTCCGGGGAAATTTTGTGGTACGCAAACTCAAGAAGATCAAAGAAGAAGCCCCCGAAAAGCCGCCCGCGCGGGGACCCAAAGCCGCCAGAAAAGCGGCCCCGGTACGGGGCAGGGGCAGGCGGCCTTCCGCTCCGTCTGCCGCGCCAGAAGCCCAGCGCGTTGCCGCTCCTGTCGTAACTACGATGGCGCCTCCGGTAACGGCGCCCAAGGGCCCGGTCAAGATGACCCCCCGTTACGCCGTGGTGGTGCAGAACGAGCTCTTTCATAATGGAAATGTCGAAGCCTGGAAACGTATTGTGGCAAGTTATAAGGCAAAATATCCCCAGCTTGAAGTGTTTATTTACTATGACGGGGAACGCATCCTCGATATTAACTCTCTTTTTAAGTGGGGTAAGGTTAAACACGGCAGCGCCATAGAATTTGCCGTGGCCGGAAACGATATTAAAGACGTGGCAAAATTGCAGCGCTACCTTGCCCAGGGGGCAAGCCACATGTTTGAGGCCTTTCTTCACGGGCCGGTAAATAACGTATTAAGGCTTTTCTAAAGGAAGTAATTTATGGACAGTAGAATACATTTTTTTAGCCAAACAGATGTGATTCCTAAATCCGTGGCGCCGGAACTGCTGGGTATCCGGGGCCGCCAGGCCAATGAATTTGCCGAGCTGGGTTTTCCCATACTCCCCGGATTCATTCTGGATACGGAAATAGCCAGCGAGATAAACCCGGATCACATAAGAAAGGACCTCAAGGCCCTTCTTGACAAATGCGCTTTTATCGCTGGAAAGAAATTCGGCGATAAAAAGAACCCCCTGCTTCTTAAAGTGGTCGTGTCCAGCAACCTGGCGGTAACCACCTACCCGACCCTGCACAACTTTGGCCTGGTGCGGCCTACCATAGACGGCTTTGCCAAATGGGTCGGAGAGGATTTTGCGGCCCATGAGGTGCTCTTTCTGGTCCGGGGCATGCTTAAGATCGAAGAGCGTATCAAGGAACTTGAGGACAAGTCCAAAGCACAGGCCGAAATTAGCGCCCAGATTAAGTTCCTTGACCGGGCCCTGGGCATTGCCAGGCCTTCCAACGAACTCGGCGCCAAGGAAAAACCGGTTACAATAAACAAAAGCGCCGAAGCCTACATGAACGAGTACGCCAAATACTTTCCCGCGGGCTTTTTTGACAGCGCCGAAAATCAGATACTCATCACGTTAAGCGAAATTTCCAAAATGCTGCAGATGGACGAGCAGAACGACCGTGACACGGCCCTTATGATACAGCCCATGGTATACGGCAATTACGGCAGCGATTCCTGTTCCGGGGATTTCTTTAGCCGTAACGTGGTTACCGGTAACAAGCGCCTCCAGGGCCAGTTTTACCGGGGCAAATTCAACGAAATCGACGCCCAGGGCCAGAGCATCGACAAGATAGGGCCCACCCATCTCAAGCAGCTCGAAAAAATCGCCTGGACCCTGGAAGACAAGTTTAAGGAAATACGCCAGGTCCGCTTTACCGTTGAGAACGGCAAACTCTGGCTTATTGAGCAGCGCCTGATCGACCAGAAATCAACCCAGGCGGACATTAAGCTCCTCCTTGACCTTGCCAAACGCAAGATTATCTCCAACGCCGATGTGGTAAAAGCCATAGAACCTCTGCGGCTCAACGAAATTCTCCACCCGGTTATCAATCCCGCTTCGGTCAAGGGCTTTAAGAGCTGGAAGGGCGGCATAGCCGGCGCTCCCGGCGCGGCCATAGGCCGGGTGTATTTTAGCACCGACGCCCTTCTTGAGGCCCGTAAACAGGCCATTGCCAAGGGTGAGCATACCAATTTTATCCTGGTGTTGATTTCTTCCTTTGCGGAGGACGTCAAGGCCATCGAGGTTTCCACCGGTGTACTTACCGCCGAAGGCGGCTTTTCCGCCCACGCGTCGGTAGTGGCAAGGCAGTACGGCAAGGTCTCCCTGGTTGCCCCGGCGCTCAAAATAAACGGTAAAAAAGCCTCCCTTGGCAATTTAAGTTTTTCCGAAGGGGACTATATCACCATAGTCGTGCCCTTCTACGGCGAAAGCAGCGTCTACCTTGGAACCGCCCAGCTCATTGAGCCTGATCCAAAGGAATCCGGGCTGCTTGACTTTATCGCCCTGAGCAAGAGCTTCCTCAAGAATTTTCATGTCAGGGCCAATGCCGAAACCCCCAGGGACGCGGCCCTCGCCCTTTCCTTTGGGGCGGACGGCATAGGACTCTGCCGCACCGAACACATGTTCTTCCAGGCGGACAGAATCAACGTGTTCAGGGAAATGCTGCTTTCCGATTCTCCAAAGGAAAGAAAGAAATTCCTGGACAAGCTCCAGGTCATGCAGCGTAATGATTTTTACGGGATACTCAAGGTCATGGCCGGCAAGGAAGTAACCATACGGCTGCTTGATTCGCCGCTCCATGAATTTATGCCCCACAATGACGATGAGTTAAAGGCCTACCTCAGCCATGTAGGAAAGACAAAGAAAACCAGGCCCCCAAAGGCGGCGGTTCTCGCCCGGATAGACGCCCTCCACGAGTTTAACCCCATGCTGGGCCACCGGGGCTGCCGTATAGCGGTCTCGTATCCTGAAATCTACGCCATGCAGATCAGGGCCATTTTTGAGGCTACCTACAAACTCAGGCAGGAAAAGATCGACGCAAAGCCTGAGATCATGATACCCATAGTAATGAACGCCTCGGAACTTAAACTCATTGCCTACGGCAAAAAGATCGAAGGTTCAAGCTATACCGGTATTGTGGATATAGAAGAAGAACTGCGGAAATCCAAAAAAGCCAAGCCCGTGGATTACCAGATAGGCACCATGATAGAACTCCCCGCGGCGGCGCTCGGCGCCGGAGAAATAGCCAAATACGGCCGTTTCTTTAGCTTTGGAACCAACGACCTTACCCAAACCACGCTGGGTATTTCCCGTGATGACTTTACCGCCTTTATGCCCGACTACACCCTCTTTGACCTTATCACGGGCAATCCTTTTAGCACCCTGGACCCCAGGGTCATGGAACTCATCACCCTGGCCGTGGAACGGGGAAGGCTCACCAGGCCCGACCTTGTCTGCGGCCTCTGCGGAGAACACGGCGCCAATCCGGGTAATGTGCGCTTCTGTATGGACGCGGGACTCAACTATGTGTCCTGTTCGCCCTATTCAGTGCCCATAGCCCTCCTCGCCGTAGTCCAGGCCGAACTGGAAAAAGCCTCGGAGTAGGGGAGGGGTTGACCCTTTCAAAAAGAAAGGCCGTCTGACCACTTGTATGTGGACAGGCGGCTTTTTTATAACCACAGGCAGCTTAGGCGTTTAAGCGCAAAGTCGCAAAAGTCAAAAAGAAGGGGGCCGCATTTCCATGCCCCCACCCGTAAGCGCAAGCTCCCCCGGCGCGCCCCCGCCCGACTTCATCCCGCGAACCG
>JAIRTD010000114.1 GCA_031255115.1 Spirochaetaceae bacterium
GGGGCGCCATGCTGTGGAGCCAGGCCCTCAATGTGGTTCTTTTACCCCTGGGCCTTATTGTCCTCGGTTCTGTCCGTTCATGGAAACGGAAAACCGGAGGGAGGAGAGCAAGCCATGACGTATAACAAAAAAATCCGCGCCCTCCTTGGTATCATAGGCGCATTGGTTCTCCTTCTTGCGGCAAGCTATGTGTTTGATTCTGAACGGAGCGCCGCCCGGAATTCCCTGTATACCTGGCTTGACAAAAAATTCATTGACCAGGTAGACCGCATCGAGCTGGGCTCTCCCCAGCTTGCGGACAGCGAACTAAGCCTGGTCTATAGGGACGGCAGATGGCAGGCGGTCCTCGCCGGTGAATTGTTCCCCGCAAAAGAAGAACGGGTAGGGGATTTACTTGCCCTGCTTTCCCGCAGGGCAAACTATCCGGTCAGGGCAAGTTCCGCGGCCTCGGCTGAACGGCTCGGCGTAAGCGAAGGGGCCGCTTATATACGCCTCTACGGCGGCGCTAATCCCGCGCCGCTCCTCGAACTCTTTATAGGCGGAACCGACGCCCTGGGCAGCGAAGTATATATCAGAAAGAGCGGCGCTCAGGAAGTCCGCTCCGGCGAAAGGAGTTTTGTAAATTACGCTGAATCAAGAAGACAGAGCTGGTATGATCTGCGGCTCTTTCAGGCGGAAGCGGCCCTTAGCGTCGACCAGGTGCAGAGGGCCGAGATACGCTACGCCTCTGACTCGGGGCAAGCTCCAATGATTTTGGCGCGGGACAACGGAACATGGACCGTAAACGGCAGGAAAGTGGAGAGCGCCGCAGTGGAGTCCTATGTGAGAACCATAGTAAGCGCCGAGGCCGATGATTTTGTACCGTCTCTCAAACCTTCCGATCCCTTTTTTAATCAGGGAACCATAAGCCTCGATACCGGAGACGGCGGACGGCGCAGCCTTTCCCTGGGGCCGGGCCTTGAGGACGGAAAACGCGGCGCCGGAATATCGGACTCGCCCTATGTGTACGCCCTCGCCGAATGGACCGTGGGGAGGCTTTTCAGGGCCAGGGAAGAATTCCTCCCTGAGGATTAGGGCGGAGGGCCCTGGCCGCCCGGCCGGACCGCCGCCGGAAGCCCCGAAATGCCTCGTTGGAAAAGCTTCTGAAAAGCCGCCGCAATGCCTCGTTAGAAAAGTTCCCGAAAGGCCGCCTAAATGGCCCCATGAGCAATGCTACCGAAACGCCGCTTTACCAAAGTTTTTTTTGCGGGCTATACTTACATGTATGAGCGACACGGCAAGAAATTTATCTAACAGGGACCGGCGTTTTACCTACGCCGATTACAAGGCCTGGGAACTCGACGAAGGCGAGCGTTTTGAGCTTATCAATGGAATCGCCTATGCCATGTCCGCGCCCACTGATTTTCACCAGGCGATTTTAGTGGAATTGAGTAGACAAATCGCAAATTATCTGCGGGGTAAACCCTGTAAGGTACGCCCGGCGCCCTATGATGTACGGCTCTTTTACGCGGAAGACGAAAGCGACGATACGGTGGTTCAACCTGATATTTCGGTTATCTGCGACGAAAAAAAGCGGGGGAGCGAAGGCTGCCGGGGCGCGCCCGATCTGGTGGTAGAAATCCTTTCCCCTTCAAATACCGCCGACGAATATGTCCGCAAATTCAATCTTTATATGAAGGCCGGAGTGCGGGAGTACTGGATAGTTGATCCCAAATCAAAAAGCGTCCAGGCCTTTGTACTGCGGGACGGCGCCTATACAGGCACGGTCTACGATGCGGACGCACCGCTCAACTCCTCGGTTCTCGAAGGGCTTTCTGTTTCATTACACGACGCTTTCGAGTCTTGACAGGAATTTTATCAATACTTGGTATTAACAATAGGTAAACGTAACAATATATACGCCCTATTCCCTGCCCTGGGCGGCGATAAAGGCCCGGTATTTTTCGGGGTCGCTTCTGAAGGCTACCAGAGAGGATGAGGGGTCCTGTTTTGCCTTTACCAGGGCCTGGGATGTCTCAAAAATAAGCCGCTCGGCGTCAATGAGTCTTCCCGCCCTGGAACTCAGCCCTACGGCAAGGCCGGCTCCGGCGGAAAAACGCGCGGCAAAGTGGGAAAGGACCTTGGCGTGGAATTCCTCTGACCGGGCAAGGCCCTGGTCCAGGTCCGCGTTGGGAATGATTATTGCTATGCCCTGGCTTCCCCATTCAAAAATAAGGTCCCTGAGGGTAAAGTGTTTTACCGCCATTTCGGCAAATTCATTAAAGAACAGGTCGGCGGAATTTTCCAGGTGGTCAAATTCCATGGCGATAAATACCAGGTCCTGCTCAAAAGCCGCGCAGCGGTGGAGTTCCGACGCCAGCCTTTCCTTTGTATAGGCTTCCCAGCTTATGTTGCCGTGGGGGGAATAAAGCCCCTTGGGGTTCTCCCCGCCTTGCTTCCCGTCCGCAGGGTTTCCCGTAAAAGCGGCCTGCCCGGGAGCCTCGAATCCGGGGGCCTCCTTCTGCGGGGTATCGCGCCGGGATGTCTTTTTGCCTTCGGGAACCTGCGCCTGTTTTTCGGTTGCGGCGGCGCTTTCGGCGAATTTAAAGCTCCGCGCGTCGCCCATTGCAACGTTGATCACCCTGGGGGTAGGCGGCTTTCCAAAAAGGGCCCCAAAAATCATGGTCAGCAGGGCCAGGGTCAGGCTGGCAAGAACGATCATAAGGGTATGTTTGAGGATGAGGGAAAATTCGTTGTAATCAATGATATAGTACACCGCGCTGATGGTCGCGTTGCGTATACCGTCTATATTGAGTTTTTCCCAGTGGGGATCACGGGAAAGGCCAAAGCGTGTTGAGAAACGGGGAATATCATTGGTCCAGGTGATGATGCCCTCTTTCCGCTCTACGGCGTATTCATTGCCGTAGGGTCCCGAGATTACCGCGCCCTGGAGGGTTTTGGAATTCATGATGCTGTCTCTTACGGCGTCCTGGAAACCCTGGTTCATAAACCCCAGAGCCCCGGCGGCGTTTGCCGTAGCTACAAGCTCGTAAAATTCTTTTTCTGAGCTGTTATGCTGCACATATATATTGCGATAGGTCCTGTAGGCCCCGTATCCCAGCGCCCCGACATACACGATAAGACAGAAGATCCCTATTATTGAACTCAATCTTGGCCGCATAGATGTATTATATACTTTTTTTCAAAACCATGCTAGAATAAAATCAATGATTTTAAGAAAAAGAGGCCTTCCGGAGGGCTGGTATCCTGATTCCGGAGAGGAAACCAGGCTTTTTCTTGACGAAGCGGCGGAAAATATAGCCGAAAATCCGCCTTCCCGGGGCGCCCTTGCCTGCATGGTTCCCCACGCGGGTTGGTATTTTTCGGGCTTTTTGAGCGCCAGAGGTATCTATACGCTTGATACCCGGGCGGAAACCGTTGTCGTGCTGGGCGGCCATCTTCCCGCGTCCCATCCGGTTTTATATGCCGAAGAGGATGGGGCCGAAACGCCCCTGGGCCCCCTGGAGATGGACGGTGCATTCCGCGCTGCCCTGCGCGAGATGCTTCCCGGTCAAAGCGATACCAGGGCGGATAATACGGTCGAAATACAGCTTCCCCTGGTAAAATACTTTTTTCCCCGTTCAAAACTGCTGCATCTCCGCCTTCCCGCCGAATGGGC
>JAIRTD010000127.1 GCA_031255115.1 Spirochaetaceae bacterium
GCCCCGGCGTTTTACCGGGTCGGTAATCTTGTCAAGCCTTCCTTCCGGAGAGCTTCTGCTGCTTATGCTGATAATATCGTCGTCATTCCCAAGCCAGTCGGCGGCCTGTACCATAAAACTTAAATTCCGCTCGCTGAGGGTCATCGCTATGATGCCGGTAAGATAATCGGTATCACCGAGGACCACAATGCGGGACGGAGAAGCGGTCATAGCGGGGAATTCTTCTCCCTGAAAAGCGGCCCCGTCAACGGAAACGCCTTCGAACCAGCTTGGAAAAGTTCCCGCCAGGGCGGCGGCCATTATTCTGGGGCCTTTGGTATCAGGCTCTTCCTGCCTGAAAAGGTAGTCGGCCGCTTCAGGCGACGCGGCGAAATTTTTGGTCATAAGCCAGGCCTGGTCCGTGCTGCTGAAAAGCGCCTCGGCGCTTATGCCTTCGGGGGGAGTAAGCTCCAGGGGGCTTGCCCAGTACAGATCCACGCCGTTAAAGGCCGAAGTAACCGGATGGGTTTTGTTGCCGGCCTCGGGCCGTATGCCCAGCCAGAAAGGATATTTTATCAGGCGATGCTGAATCATGCCGCCGGCAGTCTGGGTTCTCAGCGGCCAGGTCAGGGCATTCTGGTCCAGAACCAGTTCCGGTTTGACCGTGGCGCCGTAAAAAGAAACCATAGCCAAAAGCCCCTTGTCCAGTATGGGTTCGGGCTGTATGCCCTGTTCAAAATTTATGGCAACGCTTTCGACGGCGAAGAACACCCTTCCCCCGCCCTGTATGTACCGGTCTATACGGTAGAGGGACATCTCATCCATATCCCCTGCCCCGCCTATGACAAGGAGCATGGGGAGTTCATCGGGGATCGCTTCTCCTGCGCTTATTTCCCTGACCCTGTAGGCCGCGCCGCGGAAGGCCTGATCAAGATAGCCGTAATCCCCCAGCCAGCTTTTATCAGCATCACCTACAATTACGCCTACTTCGCGCTGTTTGTCCCGCGCCATGTTTCTGATGCGGGAAGTAAGATCGTACTCAAGGGTATCAACCGAAAAAACAAAGGGCAGCACTTCCTGCCGGTCGAGGTATTCGATCAATATACCCGAATAAACCGTGGCCACGCTTGCCTGGTCCTGTTCTACGATTTCTATCTGATTGGCGACCAGGCCGAGCCGCTCCATGAGGCTCGTAAGGCCCGCCTTTACCGGATCCTTCACGCTGACTTCAATCTTGCCCCGGGAATTATCGGCGTATTCCCTGAGGAGATCTTCGATTGCCCTGGGCACAGGATGTATCCGGGCCAGACGGTCGGAGAGAAAATAACTGATCCGCACCCGGTCTTCAAGTTCCTGGTACAGATCCCGCGAAACTTTGGAGATTGTATAGGCCCTGTTGTCGCTCATATCAATTCTGAACGAAATTCTCCGCGTTACGAGAAACGCCAGAACAATGGCCAAAAGACTTAAAGCGCTCAGTATGAATGTTTCACGTTTGTTCATGGCTAACTCCACTTCCTAAAGAGAATCACCCTGGTGTTGAGAAAGAGAAACAACAGGGAGCTCAATATAAAGAAGGCTCCGTCCCGGGAATCAAGAACTCCCTTCGAAAAACTCTCAAAGTGGAAGGCCAGAGAAATAAAATTGCAAAAATTACCGATAAAATTCGGAAGATTGAAGGTAAAATTCAACTGGCTTACAAGCATTGCCGCCATGAGGACCACGGCGCTTCCCAAAAAGGCGCCGGCCTGGTTTTTGGAAAGACTCGAAAGCAGCAGCCCCAGAGACAGGGCGGAAGAACCAAGAAGCAGGGCCCCGGTATATTCCGAGACTATCACGCCCGCCTGAAACCTCCCCAAAGGCAAGAGGCTCAAAGGCACGGGAATGGTAAGGACGAGTAAAAAGCAGAGTACGCCGAGGGAAGAAAGGAATTTTCCCAGTACCAGGTCCCATTCCGAAAAGGGCATGGTAAGCAGCAGCTCAACGCTCCCGGTTTTTCTTTCCTCAGCCCAGCTCTTCATCGTTATAACCGGAATGACCAGTATAAAGGCCAGGGGAAAACCCGAAAAATACAGGCGCAGGCTGGCGATTCCCAGGACAAAAAAACGCTGCACATAAAAAAACCACACTGAGGTAAACGCCAAAAAAAATACCCCTATGCCGTAAACCGCCGGGGCGTAACTGGAAGAGTACAGTTCCCTGGCCGCAAGGGCAAGGGCCCGTTCAGGAAGAAGGCTCTTTATGGTTTTCTCTTTTGTTTTCACGCTTCTTCTCCTTCCCGCGTCAGCTTTACAAAGATGTCCTCAAGGCTGAGACGCCTTTGATTCATGGAAAGTATTTTAAGCCCGCCGGCGACGGCCCAGTCAAAGACCGCTTCGCCGTCGATATTCCCTTCCCGGACCGGAAACGAAAGAAAGACCGTCCTGTCATCCCGGTCAAAGAGTTTGTCTTTGGTAACGCCGCCTCCAAGCCGTTTAAGCAGTTCTTCTGTTTCGGCGGCGCTTTTTCCTTTAAGCACCAGGTCCCAGGAAATTTCCCCCTTCATGGTGCGGCTTATTTCTTCCGGCGTGCCCTGGGCGGCTATGCGTCCTTCGTTTATGATCAGCACCTGGGAACATACCGCTTCGACTTCCTGGAGTATGTGG
>JAIRTD010000169.1 GCA_031255115.1 Spirochaetaceae bacterium
CGACGGCGTGCCGTGGAGAGCCTCGAGCAGTTCCTCCTCTTCCTGGGCGTCATGGGTTTTTTCGAGCCGGTCAAGAAGCGTGATGGCCCGCAGATCCCGAAAAGAAAACATCACCTCCAGCGCGCCCCGGAAACTAAGAGCGCCCAGGGGAACCATCTTCCGCTGTATATACAGCACCCAGCCCAGTATCAAAATGAGCAGGCCGAAGAGTATCTTATACGAAAGAAAAACCGTTATGCCCAACCGGGAAAGCAGGTCCAGAAAGAGACCGCCCAGAAAAGCCCCGCCGCCGCCGGAGATGCCAAAAACAATGTAGTACAGTATTCCCATATTGAGCATTTGCTTTGCCGGAATGAGGCCGAAGAAATACGTCTGGGCCAGACCTTCCGCCCCCATAAACGCAAAACTGATAAGAAAGTGAACGCTGGTAAGAAAAAGCATCACCTGGGTGGGGGCTTCTATTGCCGAGGGAAAGAGAAAGATAGTAGGAAGCAGGCTCACCATCCCCGCGATGGTACAGGTTACATAGAGCGGCTTTGCGCCTACGCGGTCCACGAGGAATTTGGTAATCAGGCCCATGGTAAAAGCGCCAAGCCCGCCAAACACCGTGTAGAGCGAAACCATGCCGTCGCCCTGCAGGAACACTTCCCGGCTGTAGACCACGACAAAGGCCCTGGACAGGGCCGACACAAAATTCACCGCAAGAAAAATCAGGAGGAAACGCTTAAACGGATCCTGCGCAAAGGCTTCCTTTGCCGCGCCAAAAAAATCACCGCTTTCTTTTTCGTCGCCCGGTTCAGGTTCGGGAAGTTTTGAGAGAAGGAAGGCCCCGATTATTCCCGTTACTATGCCCACCACCATGATTACCGAATACAGCGCCAAAGGCGGATTCCGCCCCAGTATCAGAGCGAGGGCAAAACTCGACGACATGGCAACGCCGTTATTGATAATTTGAATCAGCGTAATATAAGCGCCCCGGTCAGGCCCGGCGGACAAAGAGTGGAGCAGGGGATTGTTTCCGATAGTCCCAACGCCGCGCCAGAAATGAAACCCAAAAACACTGACCGTCATAAGAATCAGCGCTATATCGTTACGCCCCGCCGCGGCGGCAAAAGGCGCAAAAATCAGGGGAATCATGCCGATAACCCTGACCAGCCAGGCAAAGGCAAAAACCCTGACTATGGGAAAACGCTTTACCAGCGCCTTGCCCAGGGGGATAAAAAAGTACGCCCAGTACACCAGGGCCGAAAGCCCGCCGATAACCGTGGAGGACGCGTTGAGCCTCATGGCGTAAATGGTGATGATGTTCCCCGCCAAAAGGGCGTACGAAAACGAATTGAGAACGTTGAATAAATTGTATAAATCCCGAGCCTTGTTAAGCCGGTAGGGAGAAAGAGCCTCGCCCATTACTTATAGCATAACCCCCGAAAAAGAGAAGGACAAGAGGAGGACCCGCCTTCCCCGGAATTCATGACGCCGCCGTTTATGTTGAACCGCTTCCGGGTTTTGGTTTTCGCCCATAAAAAAAGCCCCCGGAGGGGCATGGGCGATACAAGAGTCGAACTTGTGACCCTCAGCGTGTCATACTGATGCTCTAACCAACTGAGCTAACCGCCCGTTTTTGCCGATGTAGTTGTTTCAAAACTTCAAATTTGAAACAGCCTCAACGCTGATACCATTTGTATATCAAGGGGCTTTTTCTGTCAAGGCCGCCCCTGCTTTCCGGCGCGGGGCGCGGAAAGGCCGCTAGCTCCGTTCCCGGACAGCGACGTTTATTTCGATTTTTCCGTGGGGGCCCAGTTCCATAGGAACGATGAGGGCTTCGACCTGGGAATTGGACACTTCCATATTATCGCCGGTAAAGAGGGCCGGCGGGGTAAGGTCAAACTTAAAGCCCAGATTGTGGAGCTTGGTAACCGCCTGGGCGGTGATCATATTGGCCAGTTCCTGTATGGTGGCTTTGGCCATTTCGTCCAGTTCGGTAAAGGTCTCATTGTTCATGGCGCCGGCCACGGCTATGGCGGTTTTTTTGCTCATGTCAAAAAGAATACGGCCTTCCACGTCTCCGGCAAGGCCCACGAGGGCGGCGACTCCCATGACAGGAACGGTGGTGGGTTTAAGATACAGCTCACCCCGGCACACGTCCTGTCCCAGGTATTCTTTAAGAACGCTAAAAGCGGCGTCAACAAAGGGGTTTATGTACTCAACTCTCATTTACCTGCTCCTTCAAAAATTAATGCTTCGTATAGGCGGAAACCGGATCATTGGCTATCCGCCGCCACTCACCTTCCGGTAACTGTTCGTTCCTTCCGAGAAAGACAAGTCCCCCCTCCTTGACTTTTTCGGAAAAGTCATTGACCAGCTTGTCCTGGTCCTTGCTGGACAAAAAGGACAAGAGATCCCTTGACAATACCATGTCGAGGTCAGGGAAGAGGTTAGAGTGCAGTACATCGTGGTATTCAAAAAGAATCGAATCCCTGATGACCTGGTTAAAGCTGTACCCGCTTGAACCCTTAACCATGTATTCCCTGCAGTACTCCGGCACTTCGTCCAAATCAAAGACCATATTGGGGGCGGACGAAATAGCCATGATATCGCTGTCATTGGCCCATATTTTGAGCTGCTTGTCAGGATACCGGGATTTTAGTATACACGCAAACGAAAAAGTTTCATAGCCCTTGCCGCAGCCGGGATTCCATATCTGTATGGCCGACGACCTCAGGTCGGGGAGCGCGTTCTTTACCTGTTCAGCGTAATCTTCTTCCCAGAATCTTCCTGTAGAGGGAGAATAAAACTCTTTAAGGTATTCGTCGGCGTCGTTCTGGTCCTGAAGCTGCACCCTGTCGGCGGAGCGCATGGAGGACCAGTCAACAAAACGCTTGAGCAGCCAGTCGTTGTTAAGGACCGAAGCGGAAAAATGCCGCAGGGCGTAGAGGCTCTCCTTGATAAATTCCAGGGCGGAGTCGGAAAGCCCCCCTTCTTTGGGAGCGGGGCGGGCTTCTTCCGCCTGGGGAGCGGCAGCATAGCCGCCCGGCGGAGTTTCGGGCAGGGAAGAACGTTTTGCGTCTTCCTGATGGGTAAAGATACGGACCACGTCAAGGATGATGTACAGCTGGCCGGACTTTTCTACCACGCCGCTTATGTATTTGATATTGATGTCGCCGAATATGGGGTGGGGAGGCTGGATGCTGTCCGAATCAATACCCACGACCTTGTCTATCTGGTCCACTATGGTTCCGTATACCTGATCGTTAATCCTGAGAATCAGCATATTCTCAAGGACATCTCCCGCCCGGTGTTCCACATGTAGATGAAAGAACGAGCGAAGGTCCACAATGGGGATAATGTCGCCCCGGAGATTGTACACCCCCCGGACAAAAGAGGCGGCATTGGGCACAAAGGTAAATTTATCGGCCTTGGCGATTTCTTTGACGTTCATAATGTCAACGCCGTAATCCTTGCCCCCCAGGGAAAAAGTTACCATTTTGAAATCGACCTTTTCGGCTTTTTCTTTCTGGTCCTGTATTTCCTGATTCAGGGCCTCATTGATGGCCATAAGGTTATTGGTATCCATAAAAATTCCCCCGCTACCGTATTGACGCTTCCAGGAAACGGCGTTCTTCTATTTCTTTGCGCAGGCCCAGATCCAAAAGCTGGCTGACGTCTATGATAAGGGACACCGAACCGTCGCCCAATATGGAGGCGCCGGCTATACCCGGAGAATTGGTAAACTGGTCCCGGAGGGGTTTGATTACCACATCTTCTTCTCCTATAAGGCTGTCCACCATAAAGCCCATTTTTTTCTCCGCCGTGCCGACTATAACCACAAAGT
The DNA here is from genome assembly GCA_031255115.1 of Spirochaetaceae bacterium. Taxonomy (GTDB): domain Bacteria; phylum Spirochaetota; class Spirochaetia; order Treponematales; family Breznakiellaceae; genus JAIRTD01. Next base: position 3,833 of record JAIRTD010000169.1, read on the forward strand.
TATAGTCCTGTTTTTCTTCGGTCTTGATACCAAAGAGCCGGTTAAGGCGGAGCAGGGACAGTACGTCGTTGCGTATATTAAAGACTTCGTAATTATCTATCATCTTGATATCTTCGGGTTTGAGCCTGAGACTCTCGATGACCGAAGTTATCGGGATGGAGTAAATTTCGGTTCCGACCCTGACCAGGAGGCCCTGGATAATGGCCAGGGTAAGGGGCAGTTTGATGATGAATTTGGTTCCCTTGCCGTGTTCGGAACTGACCGTTACCGTACCGTTGAGTTTTTCTATCTGGCGGCGCACCACGTCCAGCCCGACGCCCCGGCCCGAAATGCTGGTAATCTGCTTGGCCGTGGAAAAACCGGGCTCAAAGATCAGGTTATAGGCTTCTACATCGGCAAGCACCTTGTTGGGGCTGATAATGCCCCGCTCCACGGCCTTGGCCTTGACGGCTTCTACGTCTATGCCCTTGCCGTCATCGCCTATCTCGATGATGATCATGTTTCCTTCGCTGGAAGCCTTGAGCAGCACCTGGCCTTCTTCGCTCTTGCCCGCGGCAAGCCTTTCGGCGGGGGATTCTATACCGTGGTCCACGGAATTCCGCACCGAGTGCATGATGGGGTCAAGCAGGTCCTCAATGACCGATTTGTCAAGTTCGGTCTCCTCGCCTTCGATGACCAGATTGATCTTCTTGCTGAGGTTTTTGGAAAGATCCCGTACAAGGCGGGGAAAGCGGCTGAATATCTGGCTTATGGGAACCATGCGTATACGCATGACCCCTTCCTGGAGTTCTCCGGTGATACGGCCCAGGTTCTGGGAGGTGGAGCGGAATTTACCCATATTGTTTTTGAAGGACGCTTCAAAATCATCAAAAAGCGAAAAAAGATCCCCGTATTCCTCGTTGATTTTTTTGCGTATGTCCTTGCCCGCCTCGCCCTTGCGCATCTCTTCCAGATATCCGGGCAGCGCGTCCAGAAGGCCCTTGCTTTTTTCCCGGTACGTGGTCCCAATGCTGTGAAACATGGCGGCCAATTCGGCAAACTGGTTGGAAATCTGGTTAAAGGTCGCCTTGGTAATAACCGTCTCAGAAACCAGGTTGAGCAGGTCGTCAATGCGTTTGGAATCGACCCGCAGTATGGAACCGGCGTCCTTGCCCGCCTTTTTGGCTTCGGCTTCCTGCTTTGCCTTGTCGGCGGCGCTGACGGACGTCTGGGGAGCCGCGGCTGGTCCGGCGGCTGCCTTGGGTTCCTGAGCGGGGGCGGGCGCTTCGGCTTTAGGCGCTTCGGCCTTGGCCGCCGGAGCTTCGGATGAGGCGGATACGCTTGATATTTCGGCGTCTACCGTAACATCGGGAATACTCACATAGCGCCGTATATCACTGTCCGGTTTGGCGGTGGCCAGATAGTAGTCAACCACCGGGTAAAAGGTATCTTCGTAGAGCGCTTCAAAATCAGGGACTGTTTTAAGAACGGTTCCCAGTTCCTTGAGGGCGGCAAAGACCTGTATGCCGCCGACGCTCTTCATTACGTTGTTTTCGTCAAAGGTAACGGACACCCGGTATATGACAGCGCCCGAATCAGCGGACTGCTTGAGTTCCAGCAGTTCGTATTCCGAAAGGCCGCCTTTCCCACCGGAAGGGGCCTCTGCTTTGACCGGCGGGGGAGCCGCCTTGACCGCCTGGGCAGCCGGTTTTGCAGCGGGCTTTTTCCGCGCCGACCCTTCGGGAAGCAGGGTATGGAGGCGTCCTTCAATCTCACTGATGTCTTCCTGGTACACTTCCCCTGACATGCGTTTTTCGAGCATGGCCTTGATAATGTCAATGGCGGCGAGGAGGGTATCCACAACGTCTTCGTTTACAGCGAGTTGATCGGAACGTATGGCATCCAGGACATCTTCGACCAGATGGGTAAAGTGGGACAGTTCCATCATTTCTACCGTGGCCGCTCCGCCCTTTAGGGTATGGGCCGCCCGGAAGATCTCGTCTACCGCATCCCGGTTGCCGCCGTCGTTCTCAAGGACCAGAACATTTTGCTCCAGGGTGTCAACCTGCATCTGGGCCTCAGAGAAAAAATCTTTAAGCAGTTCCTCATTATTCGGATCCAGATAATCACTCATATAATCAAATGTTTATACACAATTCGTCTTACGTCAAGGGTCATATACGGGAATTCCCCATATATTAAGGGAAGAAAAGCTTCTAGATTGAAGTTTTTAGATGTTCCTTTTAGTTGTTTTTTGTGGTAAAATAAAGTATGAAACATTTCTTCGCCTGTATGACAAGAAGGCTGGTCCTTCCGGCCCTGTTCCTTGCCGGTTCTTTTAGCCTTTCCGGGGCGGAAATTACCGTCCCCCGGCTGGAGATGATAACCCGCGGCGCCATGGAAGGAGACGATTTTGTGCTTTCCACGATTGCCGAGGCCGATCTGGCCCTGGAGGGGGGGTACAAATACGCCGCGTATCTGGGCTTTTCCTTTTCGTCAGGGGACCTGGAGCGGCTGCTGTCCCGCAGAAAGCTGGAGATTGCCCCTTTACCCACCGGAATGCCTCCGGACGAGAATGACTTTAACAATCTTGTGGGGGAGTTGGAGGACAGGCTCAACAAGCAGACCACCCTCAATCTCAGGGTTATCAAGGCCACCGCCAGGGAACCTTTGGGCCTTCCGGTTGAACTGAGTTACTTCCTCGGAAAAGCCGATGCCTTTGCCTCCGGGGACGATTTTGTCCAGTACTTTGGAACCGCCCCCCTGGGCAGCGATTTTAGGGGTTTTATGTACTTTCCCCAGGGCATAGACGGGGACTTTGCCAGCCAGTATTACGGCATACACCAGGTAAACGGCACAGGCCTTTCCCTGGCCTATGTTGGCTCGGAAAACTTTATTCCCATGGGATATTTTTACCAGGATCTGGGCTTTAGCGATATCAATGGCGATTTTGAGGCCGGCCACTATTCAGGGGACTTGCGGTTTCTCGTAAACAGCCGCCCCCTGCGTTTTGAGTTTTTTGGCGGCGTGAGCTTTCATCAGGGAGACCGGAACATTTACCGGGGCGGAATACTCGCCCA
>JAIRTD010000171.1 GCA_031255115.1 Spirochaetaceae bacterium
AAGCGCCCGCTTTTTTTGTCTGGATGAGCCCCATGGATCTGTACTATCAGGGAGACTTCTGGACCAGCCTTGCGCCAATCAACAATTACGAAGTCAGAACAGGCGAATCAGAAGGCCGCCGTATCATTGCCCTTGCCCTTGATACCAGCAGGGGATTCTGGACCGCGGTTTTTTGCTTTGCCGGTGAAAGCGGGGCAGCGCCTATTGACGCTGAACAGAACCGTATCATACGTACCTTTACCAACCGCTTTGTCTATTTTCTTTCTTTTAGCCGTACGCAAAACGACGTGTCCCTTCCTGCGGTACTGGCCTATTAGGGGTCTTTCGGAACAACAATGAAGCAAAAGCAAGTCTTTACCGTGATATACGAAAACGAAATCTTCCTCGCGGTGAACAAGGCCCCGGGCATTGCGGTAAGTCCTGACCGCTGGGACGAATCAAAAGAGCGGCTTGACCGGCTTCTTGACGCCTATCTTTCCGCGGCGGATAGCGCCGGAAAAACCGCGCCGAAACCCAGGGTGTATACTGTGCACCGTCTTGACAGAGACACATCGGGACTGGTTCTCTTTGCCAAAACGCCGGAGGCCCACAAAGAGCTGTCCATGGCCTTTGCGAATAACAGCCTGCAAAAACGCTATATCGCCGTCATACACGGCGTTCCTTCGTGGAACGAGACAAGCTGCGATCTCCCCCTGGTTCCTGACGGAGACAAAAAACACAGAACCATCATAGACAAATACCGGGGGAAAAAGTCCCTGACCTTTTTCCGCCTTGCCCTGAGCGCGGGAAACTACAGCATACTGGAAGCGCTGCCAAAAACCGGAAGAACCCACCAGATAAGGGCCCACCTCGCGGCGCTGGGCCATCCCATAGTCTGCGATCCCCTTTACGGCAGGGCCAGCCCAAAAGGCATACTGCTTTCTTCACTCAAAAAAAACTGGCAGGGCGACCCGCTTGACGAAAAACCCCTTCTTGCCCGCCTGGGCCTCCACGCCCGGGAACTCTGCCTTCCACCCTCCCTTGCAGGGTCATTGCACATAACGGAACAGCGGTTTTTAGCGCCCCTCCACAGAGACCTTAACGCGCTCATAAAACAAATGGAAAAAACCGCCGAAACAGCGCATTTTAGCGGACTTTAGGATAACCGGGTATTTTTATCTGCGGCGAAGGGTTTAACGCCCCGCGGCGCTGCCAAATTTTCAGGCATTTCCATTATCAGCGCCCCGCTTTTTTTGTCCCTGGCCGGTGTTTTGAGGGCCATAACAAGGCTTCCTGAAGGCGTTGCGTCCATGCTTCGCCTCGAAGCGCTGAGGAGCACCATGCCCTGCCCCGAACAGCCGTAACGGCCCCAGCGCCCGTTTTCCAGGCTAAAGGAATCGGAGATAACGCGGACCGGACAGGAGGTGTCCGGGCGCTTTGTATTACCGGCGGGACTGGCCTTTGCGTCTGTGTTCAGGTGGCTGGTATTGGCGCGGCTTGCATTTGCGCCTGTGTCCGGGCGGTCTACACTGGTGTAACTTGCATTGGCCGCGCTGCTCGCTCCCGCGTATAAAAAGCTCAGGACCGCCCTGTCTTTGGGAAGCCCCGCGGCAAGGGAAAGATCGAGGAGCTGCCTGGGGGCGTCCTCTACGGCAAAGGCAAAGTGGCACCATTTTTCCCGGCGGCGGCCCGCGGTAGGGCCGGGAAAGGCACAGGCTTCGGCATGAACGCAGGGCGCGCACGGGAGACGGCCCCGCCGTATCAGCGCGGCGCGGAGGGCGCTGATAAAAGCGCCTGACTGGGGTATGCCCGGTTCCGCGACGAGTATGCTGCCGTCAGAATCGGCAAGGGCAGACAATAGCCCGCCCTGCTTGTCCGCGAATTCCCCGATGGAACGGCGTTCATGTTGAAAAAGTTCATTGTAAAACTCAATGGCGCTTACCAGGGCGGCCTTCTTTCCCGGTATTTTTTCTCCCAGCGAAGAACGCATGGTCTTTATGGACCAGGGAGCGTCTTTCCCGGCAAGGGCCCTAAAGAGGACGAGGCCCGCTTCCAGGGCGCGGCCATTATGGTCGAGGCAGCGGAATTCCAGGGTAAGGGAACGGAGTTCCCGGCGGCACAGCCAAAGGGCGATAGGAAAAGTCAGCGGCCCGGAGCCGAGGTCGAGCAGCGAATCGCCGTCTTTCAGCGAAAGGGGAAGTTCCGGCAGAATACGGGACAAACGGTACACATTCCACGGAAGAAAATACCGCAGATAGGCCGAAAGCAGTGCGGCCTGTCCCATATAACCGGCCTCTCTTTCGGCGCGTTCAAAGGTAAGGAGCCGCGAAAGCCGGGCCACATCGCGGGGAAGGGTATGCCTGAAACGCTTTTCCAGGGGAAAGCTCTGTTCAATAAGAACCATAAGCGCTTCGAGTTCTGCCGGTATATCCGCGTCAGGGCGCGGCGTCTTGTTCATACAATTCCTTCTGCTCCCCGGAATTTTCAGCCTCACCATCCAGGAAAAAAAGATCAATAAGGTCAAACCGTATTTCTTCCAGCCCGGCCCGCAGTTCCGGGTCAGGGCCTGATAGTTCTCTCAAGAGCTGCTCCCTGGCGCCCTCAATGGTAAAGCGGCGTTTGTAAAGCAGGTGCTTGAGGCGGAGGAGCAGGCGGAGATCCCTGCCCGAATATTTCTTGCGGCCCGAAATGTCCTTTTTGGGTTGAATGAGGCTGACTTCTTTTTCCCAATACCGGATCACATGAGACCTGACTCCCAAAAGCCGCTCCGCGTCGCCGATACTATAGGACGCCACTGCTACTCCTTCTTTCTGTCTTTTCTTGACGGCCTTATTTCGACAATGACCGGAACAAGACTGTAGCCCAGATCCTTTTGGATACGCTTTCTAAGATATGAAGCATACGCTTCGCTTAACGCCTGGGGCCGGGATACAAAAAAAATAAAGTGAACCGGATTTGCCGACACCTGGGTAACGTACTTGACCTTAAAACGGGTCCGGGGGCCTGTGGGCGGAGGATTTTCGGTAAGCCAGGTTTCCAGGGCCTGGTTAAGCGGGCCGGTGTCGATACGCCGGTTAAGCTGGCCGTATATCCTGATTGCCGTTTTTAAAAGCTCGTCAATTCCCGCGCCGGTTTTTGCGCTGATTGGAATGATGGGAGCGTATTCCATCTGGCCAAAAAGAAAACGAATGCGGTCAGAAACAGCGGTAAAGGCATTTTTTATATCGGGCATGGTGTCCCATTTATTCAAAACCAGAATCACGCCCCTGCCCCGCTCGCAGGCAAGACCGGCTATTTTTTTATCCTGATCGCTTAAACCTTCCTGGGCGTCTATCATGAGGAAAACCATATCCGCTTCATCAAGACTTTTAATTGCCCGGTTTACCGAGTAGTACTCAATGTTTTCGTGTACCTTGCTTTTTCGCCGTATTCCCGCCGTGTCCAAAACCTGAAAGGTATTTTTTTTGTAGCTAAAACTGCCTTCAACCACATCACGGGTAGTGCCGGGAACTTCGCTTACTATCGAAGCCGCCGAATCTGTCAGCTTATTGGAAAGGGTTGACTTGCCGGTATTGGGTTTTCCCAAAAGGGCGATGCGTATAGGCCGTTCAAGTTCTTCGGCGGTTTCAACGCGGGAAAAATCAAGGCGGGAGACAATGGCTTCTTCGAGTTCGCCGATATTATCGCCGTGTTCCGCCGAGATCATAAAAATTTTTTCAAAGCCATAGGAAAGAAGATTCCACGCCGCCGCTTCCCGCCTTCCTCCTTCGGTCTTGTTCACCGCCACGATGAGGCGCTTTATCACAGGCCGCAGCAATTCAATAAATTCCTCGTCCTCAGGAGTCAACTCTCCGGCTTCGAGAAGCAGCACAATGAGATCGGCCTCCCTGAGGGAACCAAGGGTTCTTTCGACTACGAGGCCGTCAAGCCCTTCCCGGTCAAGTTTGAAGCCTCCGGTATCAATAAGGCGCAGCGGCTTGCCCGCGATATGGGCGACTGCCGATACCGGGTCCCTGGTTACGCCCGGCGTGGGATCGGTGATGACCCGGCGTTTATGGAGAAGCCGGTTAAAAAGCGTTGACTTGCCCACATTGGGCCTGCCGGCAAGAACAACAACCGGCAGATTACGATATTCACCCATCAGGAAAAAACTCCCCCATCCATTCTTCGGTAAGCAGGGCGATGCGCTGCCAGGAAGAACAGGCAAGGGCCGCGTCGGCAAGGGCCCGGCAGTCTTCCATAGACGAATCCCGTATAATTTTTTTTACCAGGGGAAGCGCCGAAGCGTTCATGCTGAATTCATCAAGGCCGAGGCCAAGGAGCAGGGGCGTCGCGTAAGGATCGCCTGCCAGCTCTCCGCACAGGGCAGCCTTGATACCCTGGGCATGGGCAGCGTCGATGCTTGTTTTAAGAAAGCGTAGTACGCCGGGATGAAAAGGCTGGGCCAGATAGCTTATCTTTTCGTTGCCCCGGTCAACGGCCAGACCGTACTGGATAAGGTCATTGGTCCCCAGCGAAAAGAAATCGGCCTTTTTCGCCAGTATGTCGGCAATCATTGCCGCGGCGGGGATTTCAATCATGATTCCCACGGGCATATCTTCTTTGTAGGGCTGCCCCTTTTTCCGGCATTCCTCCTTGGCTTCTTCAACAAAGGTAAGTACGTCGATAAGCTCCCCCAAACCCGAAATCATGGGGAACATGATACGGAGCTGTCCTTCGACACTGCAACGGAGCAGGGCGCGGAGCTGGGTCTTAAAAAGTTCAGGCAGGGAGAGGCAAAAACGCACGGCCCGCCAGCCCAGGAGGGGGTTTTTTTCATCATTATCCTGAATATTGGGAAGCAGCTTGTCGCCGCCCAGGTCCAAAGTCCTGATGGTAACCGGCCGGTCGCCCATAGCCTTGAGCACTCTGCGGTAAGACTGATACTGGAGCTCTTCTTCGGCGGGATGGCCGGGGCTGAGAAAGAGAAATTCGGAACGGTACAAGCCTATGCCCTCAGCGCCGTAACGCAGCGCCTGTTCGACCTCCTCAGGGAATTCAATATTGGCCTTGAGACTTACCCGGTGTCCGTCGGTGGTCTCGGCAGGATAATCCGTATAGTGAAGCAGCCCCTTGGCGTTGCGCTGATACCGGGAAAGCGCGCCCCGGTAACGCTTTAAGGTTTGAGCGTCAGGGTCTATTACAATCTGCCCCTCGGCGCCGTCAACAATAATCTGGGCGCCGTTATTGATAAGCCTCGTTGCCCGGGAAAGCCCCAGCACGGCGGGGATTTCAAAGGCCCTGGTCAATATGGCCGTGTGGGAAGTCCGGCTCCCCATATCCATGACTATGCCCTTGACCCGTTCCTTGTTCATGATCAGGGCGTCCATGGGCAAAAGGTCATGAACCACGAGAATCACATCCTCGACAAGATCGGCAAGGGAGAATCTTCTTATGGAAAGGAGTTTATAGATAACCCGCCTTGCCACATCAGCAATATCCGCCGTCCTTTCCCTAAGGTAAGAATCAGGGGAAAACGAAAGTTTCTGGGTAAGATCATGGACAATATCCCGTATCACCCATTCAATATTTTCGAGGCGGTCTTCAAAAGTTTCTTTAATCTGGTTCTGAAATTCCTCGTCTTCAAGCATCAAAAGATGGGTCTCAAGCAGCTCTACCTGTTCTTTACCCATTTCGTGGGAAGAAGCGTCAAGGAGCGTTTTGACCTCCGCGCGGGCCTCGCCAACAGCGGAAAGAAAACGATCCCATTCCAGTTCGGAATGATCTTTTGCAATCTTGTAACGGGGAATTTCCGGGACTTCATCCTCCAGGTAGAGAAAAGCCTTGCCTATGGCAATGCCTGACGAAGCCGAAATACCGGATAACAATTCCATTTTACGAAGATACCCTATTGAAGCATAGCTGTCAAATGTTACAATACCGTGGAATGGAAAAGCAGAGCCCCCGGAACGCCCCGGATTGCCTTAAATGCCTTCATTTTTCCGTTACCTGGGACGCCGCCTTCCCCAGAAGCTGTAAAATTTTCGGTATAAAGAGCCGGAATCTGCCTTCTTTCGAGGTGTACAAGGCCACGGGCCAGCACTGTCCCTCTTTTGAGGCCCGGCGGCCATGAGAGCGGCCCTAAAAACGGCTACGCGGAGCTAAAACGGGCAGGGCCAGCCCCCGGCAACCATAAAGGCAGCCAAAGCAGCCCTAAAAACGGCCGGAATAGCCAGGTGAGGCGGTTTTACTGGTACATAATAATGTACGGCCTTGGATCCAGGGAAAGCACATCCCGCGGCTCCAGAAGCGGATCATCGTAGCCCGCGCCGGGTATGCCAAGGTTGTAGAAGAGCTTAAACCCCTTGACCGGAATATTGGCCGCCCTGGCATTATAGGCATAGGAAGAACGCTTCATCGACGGACTGCCAAAACCATCGGCGCAGTGGACCAGGCGGACCTTTTCAAAATCGCTGCGTACCTGCTCGCGGTTTCGTATCATTCTCCAGTTAAACTGGTGAATAACCAACATGCGCTCGCCGGGTATCTTGTGCTCCCTGAGATATTCTTCCATGACCTGCTGGGCCTCGTTGATTTCCGCCGCGCTGACACTGCCTATTTCTTCCATGGGCCTTTCGGTACGCCATTCAGGATCAAGAGCCAAATGTACATTGGGATAGCGGAGATAGGGGAACATTTTTTTTAGGGATTCAACCACATCATAACGGCCAATCTGATGGTCCAGAAAGATAAGTATGTCGTGGTCAAGGGCATACTGAATATAGTTTTGCAGCACCGAATCCTGAAGTATGCCTATCTGCCCTTCGGGCCAGACCGTTCCGTAGATTATGTAGAAAGCCTTTTTGACACCCCTGCCGTTGTTTACCTCGCGGTATTCACCGGCAAGATCGGAAAGCCGCCTGTCCAGTTCTTCCAGGGAATACCGCCCCAGTATACCCATACGCCGGGACAGAGGATGACCATAAAAAGCCAGAATATCCTGATTTAGAAGCAGGGGCTTTTCTTCTTCTATCCTGCGGGCCAAAAGCGACAGCTCTGTTTCTGTTGCCGCCCAGTAAGGCCGCCCCGCCTCCCGCTCCTCGCTGGCCCGGTAAAAATCCCGAAAATAAAGGGAAGGAAAGATACGCCGCTCCGGGACAGCCTCCGCGCCGGGAACAGCCGCTTCAAGACTCTGTCCCCCCAGCAGCCCCGGAAAGAACACCGGAAAAAGCACAAAACATAAAAGGAACAGCGCCGCTTTTTTTCCGGCTCCCCCGTAAATTGTGTGTAGTACCATGGTTCTTAAAGTATCGGCAGTATTTGCCGGAGATTTAGTCAGAACGCCCGCCTTACAATTCCTCCAGTTCCCGCTCGACCTCGCTGAGCCGCTTTTTAAGGCTTTCTATAGTACGGCTGAGACGGGCCCTTTCTTTTTCAAGCTGCTCTTTGGGATCCTCGTCCAGGGGCTTTTTAAGAA